>CAYRNL010000026.1:0-3289 GCA_964425705.1 uncultured Dehalococcoidales bacterium | reverse complement strand
TGGAGATAGAGCGGGACGGTCCTACCTATACCGTTGATACCATTGCCCAGTTGCAGGCTCAGCTCGGTGCCGGGACGGAGCTTTTTTTCATGCTGGGCTGGGATAATTTAAATGAGCTTCCCCAGTGGCGGGAGCCAGCCCGACTGGTCAAGCTGTGTCATCTGGTGGCAGTCCCCAGACCGGGTTATCCCAGCCCTGACCTTAACTCGTTGGAAGCTGTTATCCCCGGGTTAACTAGCAGCACAATCATTCTGAATACGCCGGAGATAGATATCAGCGCTTCGGAAATCAGGCAGATGGTGGCTCAAGGCCTGTCCATCAGCCACCTTGTCCCGGAGCCAGTGGACAGGTATATTCGGGAGCACCGGTTATACACTACAACATAGAAGAGGTCGTTTATCAAGGGTAGATTGAAGGGGCGAAGCCCCTTCAAAAGTAATCCTCCCCCTCTCCTTGAGAGGAGAGGGGGATAAAGGGAGTGAGGTTGATAAACAATCTCTAAAGCAGGAGGTTACACAATGGAGAAAAGCTCTGGTCTTGGGTTGGGGGTAGACACCGAAAACACCAGAAGGATTAGGGAAATCGCCGACGAGGTTGGGGCTTCTATGCGCGGCGAATTTCTCCTCACTTCAGGGAAGAAGAGCAATTATTACTTTGACGGTAAAAAGGTAACTATGTCCCCGGAGGGTGCCTACCGGGTGGGCAAGGCAATATTTGACGAGCTGGCAAAGATTGGGGTTGATGCTGTTGGCGGGGTACCGGTAGGTGCCTACTCAATGGTTGCTGGTATCACCTTAATTAGCCATCTGGAGGGGAAACCGATTCCCGCCTTTATTGTAAGAGAGGTAGCCAAGGAGCACGGGACTCAGAGCAAAATTGAAGGACATCTTAAAGAGGGTTCCCGGGTGGCTATGGTGGATGATGTGATTACCACCGGGGGCTCATTAATGAGAGCGATTAAGGCAGTGGAAGCAGCCAACTGCAAGGTAATTAAGGTTATCGTGCTGCTTGACCGCCATGAAGGGGGCAGTGATAGCCTGAAAGCGGAAGGCTACGACTTCACCGCTCTATTGAACATTACCTCTTAAATATCCAGGTTCCTGACGCTGGTGGCGTGGGCTTGAATGAAGGCTTTGCGGGGTGGGACTTCACTGCCCATCAGTGTATTGAAGATACGGTCAGCCTTAGCCGCATCCTCTATATTTACCGTAAGCAGGGTGCGGGTTTCCGGGTTCATTGTAGTTTGCCACAGTTGCTCGGCGCTCATCTCCCCCAGCCCCTTATACCGCTGGACCTCTACCTTTTTAGCTCCCTTCACCTCACTCAACACCTCCTCTTTTTCCTGTTCCGAGTAAACCCAGCGCTGGAGCTTACCGCTCCTGATTTGGTACAGGGGTGGCTGGGCAATAAACAGATGCCCTTGGTTGATGAGTGACGTCATATGGCGGAAGAAGAAGGTGAGGAGCAGGGTGCGGATGTGGGAGCCATCAACATCAGCGTCAGTCATCAGGATAACCTGGTGGTAGCGGAGCCTGGACAGGTCAAGTTCATCGTCTATACCCGTCCCCAGAGCAGTAATAAGGGCACGGATTTCTGCGTGGGACAGCATCTTATCTGGCGGCGCCTTTTCCACATTGAGGATTTTGCCTCTCAGGGGGAGGATAGCCTGAAAGAGGCGGTTCCGCCCCTGCTTGGCTGAACCTCCGGCTGATTCTCCCTCCACCAGATATACTTCACAGTGGGATGGCTCTTTGTCCGAGCAATCAGCCAGTTTCCCGGGCAGAGTGGCGGTATCCAGGCTGTTCTTTTTGACGATTAAATCACGAGCCTTGCGGGCAGCTTCTCTGGCTCTGGCTGAGGTGAGGCACTTTTCTATAATCTTTTTGGCTTCATCGGGGTGTTCATCAAGGTAGAGGGATAGCTCCTCACCCACAGCCCCCTCAACGATACTCTTAACTTCAAGGTTGCCCAGTTTGCCTTTAGTCTGTCCCTCAAACTGTGGTTCGGTGAGCTTAACACTGACAATGGCGGTAAGCCCTTCTCTGACATCGTCGCCGACCAGATTGGGGTCGCCCTCTTTGAGGAACTTATTTTTATGGGCATAGTCATTAAGGACGCGGGTCAGGGCAGAGCGGAAGCCGGTAAGGTGAGTGCCTCCGTCCACAGTGTTAACACAGTTGGCAAAGCAAAAAGTGGACTCGGAAAAGCCGTCATTATACTGAAGGGCTACCTCAACCGCGGTGCTGTCTTCTATTTTGAAGATATAAATTGGAAGGCGATGGCGGACTATCCGGTTTCGGTTGAGGTGACGTACGAAGCCGGTAATGCCACCATCAAAGTAAAAGGTCTTTTCGCAGTCTTTACTTTCATCCCTGATACATATTTCCAGTCCCTTATTGAGGTAAGTCATCTCCCGTATTCGCTCGCTGAGGTCATCAAAATCGTAGTCAATTTTGCCAAATATAGCCTCGTCAGCAAGGAAGGTAATGGCAGTACCGGTATTGCTGGCTTCACCAACCTCCTTTACCCGCTCCTGGGGTATGCCCTGCCTGTATTCCTGCTCGTATAGCTTGCCATCACGCCTGACATTAATCTTGAGCCAGGAGGAAAGGGCATTGACTACCGAAGCCCCGACCCCGTGCAGCCCCCCGGATACCTGGTAGGTCTTGCCGCCGAATTTTGCCCCGGCGTGCAGTGTGGTCATTACTGTCTCCAGGGCGGATAAGTTGGTGGCGGGATGGATATCCACCGGGATACCGCGCCCGTTATCCTCAACCCTGACGGCATTATCCTGTTGAATGGTGACCGTAATTTTGTCGCAGCAGCCCGCCATGGCTTCATCAATGCTGTTATAGGTGATTTCATAGACCAGATGGTGCAGTCCCCGCTGGTCAGTGCTGCCAATATACATACCCGGACGCCGGCGCACTGCCTCCCGTCCACCCAGCACCTGAATAGCTTCAGCGGTATATTCGTTGTTTAGTGATTCCGATGGCGAAGGGATATCCTGTGTCATAGCTGGGCATTACCTCCTTGCTGGTGGGATAAAAAGTAAAATTGGTGATTGACTGAAGACAGTGAAACCAAGCAGCTTCTGATAAGAAAAGAGACTACCCATTTACCGGCGGTTTCGTATGATTTTGAGGCAGCCATTTATATAATTATAGCACAATTTAGCTACGAAGTGAAGGTATTCTAGCTAGGGAAGGTAAACAGCCAAAAGGTGTCTATTTCCTTCTGACGAATCTAAAAAATAGAGCAAAGGAAGCCATTATTACAGCGAATACCG
>CAYRNL010000025.1:0-8777 GCA_964425705.1 uncultured Dehalococcoidales bacterium | reverse complement strand
GTAATGAAAAATCCTCTTAAAGAGAAGTTGAGAAAAGGTGAGGCTGTTATTGGAACCTTTGTCGGTCTCGGTCACCCCGATGTAACTGAGTGGCTCTCCCGGCTGGGTTTTGACTGGCTCTTGCTGGATGCGGAACATGGTCCCTTTGGTTTTGAGACCTTACAGCGGCTGATGCAGCCTATGAACGGGACCAGTTGTATCCCCATTGTGCGACCGCAGTGGAACGACCCGGTTGTTATCAAGCGTATCCTGGACATTGGTGCTTACGGTGTCCTTGTCCCCTGGGTCAACTCAAGGGAAGAGGCGGAAAATGCGGTAAGGGCATGCCGGTATCCACCTCAGGGAATCCGGGGATTCGGACCGAGAAGGGCAGCAATGTTCGACCCCGATTATTTTAAGACTGCCAATGAGGAGATTTTAGTCGCCGTCCAGATAGAGACTGAGAAGGCACTAAAAAATCTGGACGATATTCTATCGGTGGAAGGGATAGATGCCTGCTACATCGGTCCCTATGACCTGTCCTGCAGTTTGGGATTTGGCGTTCCCCCCAAATGGGACGACCCCCGATATTTAGAGGCTATTGACCTGGTGCTAAAAGCAGCCGAGAAATGGGGCAAACCTGCCGGTATGTTCGCTGTTCTCAACAATATTGAGTGGGCTTTAGAGAAGGGCTTCCGGTTTAACACTGTGGACGATGCCGATATCTTTCTCACTCGCGGTGCCAGGATGGCTCTGGAAAAAGCCCGGGGTACTGGCTAAGGTACGCCAATACACTGATATCATCTCAAAATTAGATTAAGAAGCCGTTTTAACCAGGTGATGTATTGACAGACTGTATTCCGTATGATAGAGTTAGTTTGAAATGAGTCGGAGTGTAAAGATGCTAGCTTATACCACGGGACAGAGTTTATATTATTACTATTATACGTTTACCCTGCGCACAGGTGCGCTTGGGGGCACGGTGTGATGTTGTAGTTCTTGTTTAAAAATGAGTCTAAGAAAAGTGGAAGAGAACCCCCAAGCCGGGGGTTCTCCTGTTTCAGGATACAAAAAGGTTATCAGACGGGGGTTGTTCGGAGGAATAAGTAAAAAGGAGACGGGAAAATGATAATAATGAAAAAGGATGCTACCCAGGAGCAGGTAGACCATGTAGTAAAAGAGGTGAAGAGGCATGGTTTAAGGGTTGATATTTCGCGAGGACGGTATAAGACTATCATCGGGTTAATTGGCGATGAACGGAAAATACCGTTTGATTATTTAGCGGCTCTCCCCGGGGTGAAGGAGGCGGTCAGGGTTGAAACCCGCTATAAATTGATAAGTCGGGAATATACCAGATTCTCTGAGGGGGTGAGTAAGCGTAGGATAATTAAAGTAGGCAATGTTGAAATTGGCGGTGATGAGCTAATAATTATAGCTGGACCTTGTGCCGTGGAAAGCGAAAAACAGCTGTTCCGCATTGCTGAGGAGGCAAAGAAGGCGGGCGCCCATATTCTGCGAGGAGGTATCTTTAAGCCAAGAAGCTCGGTTTACTCCTTCCAGGGGCTGGGAGCTGAAGGTTGGGAGGAGGCGGTGGGGGCTTCAAAGTGGTTACGGGAAGCGGGGAAGCAGTTTGATATGCCGGTGGTAACCGAAGTAAGAGGGGAAGCACAGGTTGACTTGGTTGCTGAGTATGCTGATATACTTCAAGTAGGAGCCAGAAATATGTATAACCAGGACCTCCTGACGAAGGTAGCCAAGAAAAAGAAACCTGTTTTGTTTAAACGGCATTTTGGTGCCAGTATTGAAGAATTCCTGTCTTTCGCCGAGTACATTGCTGCTGGAGGTAACAAGGATATTATTCTGTGTGAACGGGGGATAATACCTATCGGTAAAGGGAGAGAGTACACCAGATATACCCTTGACCTTGCCTCGGTGCCGGCTATTCAGAAGGAGACCTATCTGCCGGTGTTTGTTGACCCCAGTCATGCCACCGGTCGCCGCGACCTCATTTTCAATATGAGCTGTGCTGCTGTTGCCGCCGGAGCCAGCGGACTGATGATTGAGGTGCACTATAACTCGGCAGAAGCACTGGTTGATGGTCAGCAGATGGTTACCCCTGATGAGCTTAAAAATATTATTGATACCTGTAAAGAAATTCAAAAGCTGGTTGCATCCAGAAAAGCAGAGGCAAAGGCATTATCCTGATGAAAGAAGTTGAAGTAAGGCTGGCTACCAACAGCTATAACATCCGCATAGGTTCAAATCTGCTTATGCAGACCGGGCGCTGGTTAAAGGAAAGCGGGTTTGCTGATAAGCTGGTAATCATCACCAATCCCGTGGTGAAAAAGCTATGCGGTGATACTCTGGAGCAGAATCTAACTAAGGGGGGTTTCAGAGTAGTCGTTTTGCTGGTTCCTGATGGTGAACAGCACAAGTCGCTGGAGGTCGCCGCCAGGTTATACACTGAATTGACCATTTCCTACGCGGAGAGGATGACACCTATCATAGCTTTGGGTGGTGGGGTCATCGGTGACCTTGCTGGCTTTGTTGCCGCTACCTATTTACGTAGTTTACCTTTTGTTCAAATACCAACCACCCTGCTGGCACAGGTTGATAGCAGTATCGGCGGTAAAGTGGCGGTGAACCTCGGACAGGTGAAGAATATCGTCGGCGCCTTCTATCAGCCCAAACTGGTGATTAGCGATATTGGTGTTCTGAAAACCCTTCCTGCCAAGGAATTTACCAATGGGTTGGCTGAGGTCATAAAATATGGCATAGCGTGTGATAAGGAGCTTTTCACTTTTATTGAACAGAACCTGGAAAAGATAAAGGCACTTGATGAGCAGGTACTGGAAGAGATTGTCTTCCGGTCAGCCCGGATTAAGGCTGAAATAGTGGAGAAAGATGAGAAAGATTTAGGCTTAAGGGCTGTTTTGAATTATGGTCATACCGTGGGGCATGCCATAGAATCGGCATCTGACTTCAGGGTAAGGCATGGTGAGGCGGTGGCAGTGGGTATGCTGGCTGCAGCTAGAATATCGCACAAGCTGGGCATGCTGGACGAGAATGCGGTAACCAGACTGAGAAATGTTATTGAAAGGGCTGGTCTGCCCGTCAAAATGCCAAATATTGAGCTAGGCAGGATGGTTCAGGCGATAACACATGACAAGAAGGTTTTGCAGGGTAAGATAAGGTTTGTTTTACCCAAACTTATAGGGGAGACACTTGTCACCGAAGTAAGCCCGTCTTTAATTGAACAGGTGTTGGTGGACTTAGGATGAACAGACCTAGAATTTGCGCCGCTATCGTAAACAAAGACCTGAGGGCAATAAGGGCAGTCGAGCCGCTGGTAGAACTATTTGAGGTTCGGATAGACCTTATTGGTGATGGTTGGTCGGAGCTGGTTAAGCAGCTTAACCAGCCGTGGATTGCCTGCAATCGCAGCGCTGATGAGGGGGGCAAGTGGCGAGGGGAGGAGACGAAAAGAATAGACGAGCTGCTCAAAGCCGTTGCGCTGGGGGCAGATGTCGTTGACGTTGAACTTGCCACCAGGGATTTAGCCAGAGTGGTGCCACTGATTAAAGAAAAAGCCAAGTGCCTGTTATCCTTTCATGAATTTAACAGGACACCTCCGCTCAGTAAGATGAAGGAAATAGTGCAACGGCAATTAGATGCCGGTGCCGATATATGCAAGGTAGTTACTATGGCGAAAAGACCTGAGGATAACCTGGCTGTGTTACAGCTTGTTGCTGACTTTCCTCAAACCAGAATGGTTTCGATGGCAATGGGACCCTTGGGTCTTGTCAGTCGGATTCTTTGTCCGCTGATTGGTGGTGATTTCACCTATGCCTCAATGGAAAAAGGCAAGGAATCGGCATCAGGTCAGATAACGGTAACCGAGCTGAGGAAGCTCTATGATATGATGTGAAATGGAAAACAGGCTTATATCAGGGACAACCAAAATCTGTGGAGTGATTGGTGACCCCATAGCACACACTATGTCGCCAGTGATGCATAATGCCGTCTTTAAAGAGATGGGTATGGATTATGTATATGTTGCTTTCCAGGTAAAGAAAGAAGGATTGGCTGAGGCGATACAGGGGATGAGAGGTCTGAATATAAGGGGATTGAATGTCACCATACCGCACAAGGTTGCTATTATTCCCTTGCTGGATAGATTAGACCATTTAGCCGAATTGATAGGCGCCGTGAACACCGTGGTCAATGATGACGGTGTTTTGACCGGTTACAATACCGATGCTGAAGGATTTCTGCAAGCCCTGTTAGAAAGGGGCATTGAACCCGGAGGGAAGAATGTGGTTATTCTGGGAGCTGGCGGCGCCTCCAGAGCCATTTCTTTCATTCTGGCTGAGCGGGGCTCCAGTTTGGTTATACTCAATAGGACGTTAGATAAGGCAAGGGAATGTGCCCGCAGGATTGGTGAGGTCTTTCAAAAAGAGGTCAAAGCCTTGGAGTTTGATAGTGAAAATCTGGCGAAAGCGTTAACCGAGGCTGATATTCTGGTTAATACTACCAGTGTGGGTATGTATCCCGATACTGATGAGACCCCGGTTAGCTCTGGCTTGCTCCAGCCCGGGCTAATTGTGGTTGATATTGTGTATAATCCCATCAAAACGAGACTTTTAGAGGAGGCTGAAGCGGCTGGTGCCAGGACTATCAGTGGAATTGATATGTTTGTCTGGCAGGGAGCTTTAGCTTTTGAGAAATGGACCGGACTGAAGGCACCGGTCAAGCTGATGAAGGAAGAAGCCATCAAGGTACTGGAGAAATGAAGACTAATATCGCTCTTATCGGTTTTATGGGAGTGGGCAAGACGGCGGTGGGTCGGGCTCTAGCCAAGAAGCTGAACCGGGAATTTGTTGAGCTGGATTCCCGGATTGAGCAAAAAGCGGGTAAGAGCATTACGCAAATATTTGAACAGGATGGTGAAATCGCCTTTCGGGAGCTTGAGATTGAGGTTACCAAGGTGGCGGCTCAGGGTGAACAACTGGTCATCGCCTGTGGTGGCGGGCTTGTCCTCAATAAAATAAATATTGACCGACTGAGAGAGAGCGCCAGGATAGTTTATCTGGTAGCATCGCCACAGATAATCTTGAAGCGGATATTAAAGGGTGGGGAGAAAAGACCTCTGGTTAATGTATCCGAAAAAGCAGTGACCATCCGAGAGCTTTTAAAGTTCCGGAAACCCTTCTACGAACGGGCTGCCGATATCATCATAAATACCTCAAATCTGGATATTGGTGTGGTGGCGGAACAAATAATAAGCAGGCTGAAAGAGGATGAAGGCTTTAGTCTCTAAAAGCAAAATAAGCGGCGGGGTGCGGGCACCTTCTTCCAAGAGCTACACTATTCGGGGACTGATGTGTGCTGCTCTGGCTGAGGGGAAAAGTGAGATAATACAGCCCCTTTCCTCGGATGATACCGAAGCATCAATAAATGTGTTGAACCGGGTCGGGGTTCGCACCCGGAGGAAAAAGGATTGGTGTCAGGTTGTCGGAGGGCATCTCCACGCACCGGATGTTGACCTGTTCTGTGCTGATTCGGCGGCTACACTGAGGTTTATGACTGCTATCTGCTCCCTCATCCCGGGAAAATGCCAGCTAACTGCTGGTCCTTCCCTTTCCCAACGACCAATTAGACCATTGATTGAGGCGCTAAGGCAATTGGGAGTAAATGTCTACTGTGAAGGTGAAACGGCACCGGTAATGATTGACGGAGGCAGGCTGAGGGGTGGGTTATGCAAACTGGCGGGCAATGTAAGCTCTCAGTTTGTATCGGCGTTGTTGTTCATAGCCCCGCTGGCTGATGAGGCGGTCAAAATCAGGTTGACCACCCCTCTGGAATCCAGACCTTTCGTGTTGATGACCCTGGACTGTCTGGAAAAATTCGGCATAAAGGTAGAGTCTTCCCGGGACTTAAGGGAATTTGAGATAGAAAAGCAGGTATATAGACCAGCTAGATACCGGGTAGAGGGAGACTGGTCATCAGCTTCGTATTTTTTAGCCCTGGGGGCTTTGTCCGGTGAGGTAGAGGTGGCAAACCTGAATATTGAAAGCCAGCAGGGTGACCGGGTAATTCTAGACTTGTTACGGGATATGGGAGCTTCAATTACCGAGAACGAGACTGCCATTAGGGTGAAGAGGTCAAAATTAAACGCCATACGAGCTGATTTGTCCCATTGTATTGACCTGCTACCCACTATGGCAGTTCTGGCAGCAGTGGCTGATGGGGTAAGCGAGTTTACTGGTATAGAGCGGGCACGGCTAAAAGAATCAAACCGGGTTTCAGTGTTGAGAGAAGGACTCAACCGAATGGGAATAAAGGTGGTGGAGGAGAGGGATAGATTGGCTATCGTCGGTTCTAAGCCGCGAGGCTCAGTGATAGACCCCAAAGAAGACCACAGAATAGCTATGTCTTTTGGTATACTGGGTACATTGGTTGGCGATACGGTGATAGACAATGCTGAGTGTGTTGCCAAAACATACCCTGAGTTCTGGGAAGTATTAAAAAACATAGGAGGGGAGGTGAAGATAGATGGGGAATAGTTTGGGCAAGCTGTTCACTATAACCAGTTTCGGCGAAAGCCACGGAAGTTGCGTGGGTGTCATTATTGATGGCTGCCCTGCGGGACTGGCTGTTACCGAGGATGATATCCAGAGGGAGATGGATAAGAGGCGTCCAGGGACAAGTGCCGTTGCCACCAGCAGAGCAGAGGAGGACAGGGTTGAGGTCTTTTCCGGAATCTTTAATGGCATCACCACTGGTGCTCCTATCTGCCTGTTGACATGGAATAGGGATATTGATTCTGGTAATTACAGGGAAAACAGATTTACCTTCAGGCCGGGTCATGCTGACTATACTGCTTTTATGAAATACGGTGGTTTTAACGATTTCCGGGGCGGGGGCAGGTTCTCAGGGAGAATCACCGCTGGTTTCGTCATGGCCGGGGCTATTGCTAAGAAACTACTTAATTTGCTCAACACTGAGGTGCTGGCTCACACTGTTGAAATAGGCGGGGTAAAAGCTGAACCAAAAGAACTGGATGCCATAAGGGATAATGTTGACCAGAATCCGGTTAGATGTGCCGACCCGAAAGCCGCTGAGGAGATGATAAGAGTTATTGAGCAGGTTAGAAATGAAGGTGATAGTGTTGGCGGTATTGTAGAAGGCATAGCCCTTAATGTACCCGTTGGTCTGGGGGAGCCGGTGTTTGATGCCCTTGATGTGGAATTAGCCAGGGCTCTTTTTGCCATCCCTGCGGTTAAAGGGGTTGAATTCGGTTCGGGTTTCTCAGCAGCCAGCAAAAAGGGTTCGGAGAATAACGACCCGTTCACTATCAGTGATGGTAAGATAGTTACTACCACCAATAATGCCGGTGGTATACTTGGTGGTATAAGCAATGGCATGCCGCTGGTGGTCAGGGTAGCGGTTAAGCCTACCTCTTCTATCGCTAAAAGTCAGCAGACAGTGAATATTAAGGAAATGACCAGCGCCAGCCTGTCGGTTAAGGGGCGGCACGATGCCTGTATTGTACCCCGGGCGGTGGTGGTCGTAGAAGCGATGATGGCGGTAACCCTTTGCGATTTCGCCATGAGAGCGGGACTGATACCAGGGGTGATAAAATGAAAATAGGAGATTTAAGAAAAAAAATAGACGAGACCGATGCTCAGATAGTCAGACTCATTGGCGAGAGAATGAGAATCGCCGGGGCAATAGGTAAGGAGAAAAAGAGACAGGGCAAGCCGATTGTGGATGCCGGGAGGGAGCAAAAAGTTCTGGAAAATATCAGTGCTGTTGCCCGTCAGCAAAACATAAACCAGCAAGATATAGAGGGCATCTATAAGCAGATAGTAACCACCTGTAGAGGGATACAAACCACGGGTGTTGCTTTCCAGGGTGAGGTTGGTGCTTATAGTGAGGAAGCGGCTTTTCGTTTCTTCGGTTCTTCAGTTCAGGTCAAACCCTGCGAAAGTTTGGATGATGTTTTCAAGGTGGTGGAACAAGGAGAGCTCCCATTTGGGATTGTTCCTGTTGAGAATTCACTGGAGGGCATCATCAGCCGGGTATATGACTTACTCCTGGAATCAGACCTCAGGGTGTGCGGCGAGATTGAGCTTCGGGTTGTTCATTGCCTGATAGCTGGTCAAGGGGCGCGGCTGGATACGATAAAGAGAGTTTACTCCCATCCCCAGGCACTGGGTCAGTGTCAGGCGTTTTTGAAGCATCTGGACTGCGAGCTAATACCTACCTATGATACTGCCGGCAGCGTCAGAATGATAAAGGAACAGGGGATAGTTGACGGTGCTGCTATCGCCAGTGCCAGAGCTGCCGAAATCTACGGGATGAAGATTATTGCCAGCGAAATAGAGGATAACCCCAATAATTTTACCAGATTCTTTATCTTGTCCCCGCAGGATTCCCCACCTTCCGGAAATGACAAGACCTCGGTAGTTTTTTCGGTAAAGCATAAGCCGGGGGCACTGTATGATGCCATCAAGGCTTTTGCCGCCAAGAATATCAATCTGACCAAGATTGAATCCAGACCAACCAGGCAAAAAGCATGGGAGTATAACTTTTACCTGGACTTTGAGGGTCATCGTCAGGATAATGTATCTCAGGAGGCTCTAGCAAACTTGGGGGAGGCTTCGCTTTTTGTAAAAATACTGGGCTCCTATCCCAAAGCGAAGTAGCCGTTTTTGATAGCCTCATTTCTAGCTTAAAGTTTAACCCTCACCCCCTGTATCCCCCTCTCCCTCAGGGAGAGGGGGAAGATAAAT
>CAYRNL010000024.1:8560-8809 GCA_964425705.1 uncultured Dehalococcoidales bacterium | reverse complement strand
TAGTTGAAGCTAAAAATGAGTCTAAGAACGCACTCCGTGAAGCCAGGGAAGAGGCAGATAAAATCAAGTCGGTTTCGGAAACAGAGTATCGGGAACGGCGTTCTGAACTACAGCGCATGGAGAGTCGCCTATCTCAAAAGAGTGAGAGCCTGGAGCGCAAATTGGAGAGTGTGGAGCATCGGGAGCGCAATCTGACCGGTAAGGAAAAGGAGGTAGAGTCCACCCGGGCTCACCTTGAAGAGGTTAAAA
>CAYRNL010000024.1:0-8550 GCA_964425705.1 uncultured Dehalococcoidales bacterium | reverse complement strand
GAGGAAAGCTCACGACGCCTGCGGGAGTGGGAAGCCAAATTAAGGGAGGAATCTAGCCACAAAGCCCAGGAGATTCTGTCCCAGGCTATCCAGCGCTGTGCTTCAGAAGTGGTAACTGAGACTACTGTGTCCAGTGTTCCTTTGCCCAGTGATGAGATGAAAGGACGTCTTATCGGTAGGGAAGGTCGTAATATTAGAGCCCTGGAGCAGGCTACTGGCGTTGACCTGATTATTGATGATACTCCTGAGGCAGTAACCCTTTCTAGCTTCGACCCGGTGCGACGAGAAATAGCCCGTCTGGCTTTATCCAAGCTCGTCCTTGATGGTCGCATCCATCCGGCTCGCATTGAAGAGGTAGTAGCTAAGACCAAGGAAGAAGTAGAGGCTACTATTTACAGTGCTGGAGAGCAGGCAGCCTACCAGGTAGGGGTGCATGGATTACGCCCTGAATTAATCAAGATTCTGGGTCGTCTCAAGTACCGCACCAGCTATGGACAAAATGTATTAAACCATAGTACTGAGGTTGCTTATCTGGCGGGGATGATTGCTTCTGAGCTGGGAACCAATGTTGCCATAGCTAAGAAGACTGGACTGCTTCATGACATCGGTAAGGCAGTAGACCGTGAAGTAGAGGGAACTCACGCTGCTATCGGAGCTGACCTGGTTAAACAGTGGGATAAATCCCCGGAGGTAGTTCAGGGCATCGCCGAGCATCATGGTGAGACGGATACCACCAGCATCTGGGGTTTTATCGTTTCCGCCGCTGATGCTATCAGTAGTGCCAGACCGGGAGCTAGACGCGAATCGTTAGAAAACTACCTGAAGCGTTTAAAGGCTTTGGAAGAGATTGCTGATGGCTTCAAGGGAGTGGAGAAGTCCTATGCTATTCAGGCTGGTCGGGAAATCCGCATTTTAGTCAAGCCAGAAGAGGTTGATGACTTAGCGGCGATGCGGCTTGTCCGGGATATTGTTAAGAAGATAGAGGAAGGCTTGGAGTATCCGGGTCAAATAAAGGTCACCGTGCTCAGGGAGACAAGAGCGGTAGATTATGCTAAATAGGAAGCCCCAGTGCTAGTATTGAATATTGGTGATATAATCGGTAAGCCAGGAAGACAGGCAATGAGCAAACTTCTGCCAAGCGTCAGGCAAAAGTTCGGGGTGGACCTGGTTATTGCCAATGCTGAGAATGTGGCTGGTGGCTTGGGGTTGACCCCAGCCACAGCCAGGGAATTGCTGGATGCTGGCGTTGATGTCTTGACCTCGGGTAACCATATATGGGCGGAAAAGGAGATTATTCCCTACCTTGATAGTGATATGCCCGTTCTGCGTCCGCTCAACTATCCTCCCGGGGTGCCGGGTAGAGGCTATATAGTTATCGGTGGGGCTATGGTGGTTAACTTGATAGGAAGAACCTTTATGAGCAATTATGATTGCCCGTTTCGGGCTATGGACCAACTTCTGGCAGAGGTTAAACCCCGACCGCCAGTCATTATCGTTGATTTCCATGCTGAGGCGACTTCGGAGAAAGTGGCACTGGGACGATATCTGGATGGCCGGGTCAGTGCCGTGCTTGGCACTCACACTCATGTGGGTACCATTGATACCCAGGTGCTGCCCCACGGCACGGCTTATGTTACTGATATCGGTATGACCGGACCCATTAATTCCGTTATAGGAGACGATGTTGACAAAGTGCTTCAGCGTTTTCTGACTATGATACCTAATCGTTTGTCAGTGGCTAAAGGCAAAACAATATTTAACGCCATACTGACCAGGATAGACGAGGATAGTGGTAGAGCGATAAGCATTGACCGAATCTATAATGAGGTAGATGTGTAGTGTCAAAGGTAGACATTCACATACACTCCACTGCCTCCGATGGTCGTCTCAGTCCAGAAGAGGTCGTTCGTAAATCAGCCGAGCTCGGGTTAACGGTTATTGCCCTCTGCGACCATGACACTGTAGATGGTATTGCTCCGGCACTAGCCGCTGCCAAAGCCTTCCCCCGGCTGAAAGTAATACCCGGTATTGAAGTCAGCACCGATGTTTCCGATGGTGAAGCCCATGTTCTGGGCTACTTTATAGATTATACTGACCACAAGCTGCTGGCTAGGCTGGAGAGAATGCGTAATTCAAGGAGAGGACGGGCACAGAGGATGATTGCCAAATTAGGGAATTTAGGCATCAATATTGAATGGCAGCGAGTTCAAGAGATAGCGGGCAGTGGTTCAATGGGGCGTCCTCATATTGCTCAGGCTATGTTGGAGAAAGGTTATATTAGCTCAATCAAAGAAGCGTTCACTGATTATATAAGTCGCGATGGTCCTGCCTATGCCGAGCGAGAGAAGATGACCCCGGCTGAGGCAGTAGCTATGATATTGCAGACCAAGGGATTACCGGTGCTGGCACATCCATTCACTACTAATGACCCGGAAGCGATGATTATTGAGTTAAAGAAAGCGGGGCTGGTGGGCATTGAAGCCCATTATGATGGCTACACTGCTGATGAGGTCAACCAACTGGTTGACTTAGCCAATAAGCATAATCTTATCGCCACCGGTGGCAGTGACTATCACGGTCTGGGTCTTAGTAATGAAACTATGCTTGGCGGAGTTGAGGTGCCTATGGAGTCGGCGGAGCAACTTATAGCTCTGGCAAAACAGCAAGGACGAGAACTAAACCAGTAGGGAGATGCTGTGCCTGTTATATTTGGGTTACTGATAATAGCTGCTTATCTTTTAGGTTCAATACCAACTGCTTATCTGGTGGCTAAGTGGTCGCGTGGGATAGACATCAGGCAATATGGCAGTGGCAATATAGGGGCAACCAATCTAGCCGCTTTGACTTCCAAGTTGGTGGCGTCTCCGGTAATCATTTTTGATTTAGGTAAGGGAGCGTTGATGGTGGGGATAGCTCACCTGCTGGGTCTGGGTATTGTTGCCGAGGTAACGGTGGGTGTGGCAACAATTATCGGGCATAACTGGTCGGTCTTTCTCCGCTTTGGTGGCGGCCGAGGGCTATTAACCACTGTGGGGGTAGGTTTTGTGCTCCCGTTAGTAAACAATATGGTGCCCTGGGTAATAATGGCATCCTTAGCCACCGACGCTATTGTTCTGCTTATCACCCACAGCATGCCACTGGGAGTGGGCTTTGCTATGCTCGTCTTGCCCTCGGTTAGCTTAGGACTCGGTGAGCCTCTCCCTTTTATCCTGGGCTATTTAATCATATTCTTGATTCTGGTGGTTAAACGGCTGGCGGTGCCGCGAACAGCTATTGCCGAATCGCTGAGTTATAAACAGCTGCTGGTTAATCGTCTGCTTTTTGACCGGGATATAAGGGATAGGGTAATCTGGCTTAACTGGCGGTCTGCCCAGCATTTAGAAAAGCAAAGGAAAGATTAAAAACAGTACAATGAAGTGCACCTTTCACCCCGATGTCGAAACAAATTTAAGATGCGGTAAGTGTGGTAAGCCAATATGCCCCAAGTGCCTGGTGCAAACACTGGTAGGGGCAAGATGCCCTGATTGCGCCAAACTATATAAGTTACCTACCTATCAGGTCTCTGCTACCTATTTTCTGAGGGCTATAGGCACCGGGGCAGGCATGGCTATTGTTGGTGGCGTTATCTGGGGAGTAGTGAGAGGCTTGGTGCCTTTCTTTTACCTTAATCTTTTGTTGGCGCCGGCTGTTGGTTATGCTATTGGGGAAGTGATTAGCCTTTCGGTTAACCGCAAGCGTGGTGCTATACTAGCTATTATTGCTGGCGTGGCGGTAGCCCTGAGCTATATGGTTAGTATTCTTTCCCCGTGGGGGTTAAGTATTAATCTAGTTAGTATCATGCATCTGATTCTTGATATAGTAGCTCTGGGCTTGGGCATCTTTGTGGCGGTTAACCGTTTACGCTAGTAAAAATTGTCCTAGAGAGGAAATGGACATCAATGATTCCAGGTCGAGAAATATTCTGGAATGTCCCCTTTGGCGATGTGGTTCTTTATTCACTAACCGTAGTCATAATCGGCATTCTTCTCTATGCCTTCTACCGTCGTTATCGGCTATGGCGGTTGGGCGGACCAAGCAACCGATTTAACCATCTGGTTAAGAGAACCTGGACATTTATCGTTACCGCCATAATTGACGGCATATTTCATCGGAAATTCTTCGGTATAGCTGATGGGTTAGAGCATAGAGGGGTTTCTGTGGAGAACCCCTTATCCGAAGGGGTTGGCAGTCCCAAAGGTGGGGTTTTTTCTCCCAAGAATTTTATCTGGAGGGATTTTTACCCCAAAGAGTTTTACCCGGGAATAACCCATTTCCTCATCCTTGCCGGGTGTGGCATATTACTTCTGGGCGCCTTTACCGATTTTATCAGCCACTACTTTTTCCACTTTATGCACGGTTATGTCTATCTAGGGCACGCCCTAGTGGTTGATGTCGGCGGCATGATGGTTATAGCTGGGGCGATATTGGCTATCGTCAGGCGATATGCCCTGAAACCGGACAGACTGGATAATATGCCTCAGGATTTAATTGCTCTTACCCTTATTTGTGTCGTGGTCTTTTTCGGCTTCATTGTTGAGGGACTGCGTATTGCTATTACCCAACCATCGTGGGCACCGTGGTCACCCGGAGGCTATGTCTTATCTCTAGCCTTTGGTGAGCTCAGTGAGAATGCCCTGTTAGCTACTCACCGATTTATGTGGTGGTTCCATGTGCTGACCACTCTGGGAGCCATTGCTTACATCGCTATCTTCTTCAACAGACTATGGCATATAATCATCTCCCCGCTGAATGTTTTTTTCAAATCACTGGAGCCCAAAGGGGCTCTGGTGCCTATTGACTTGGAAGCGGTGGAGACCTTTGGTGCCGGCAAGATTGAGAATTTTAGCTGGAAACAACTGATGGATTTAGATGCCTGCACCCGCTGCGGTCGGTGCCAGGATAACTGCCCTGCCTATCTCAGTAGCAAACCGTTGTCACCCAAGAAAGTAGTTCAGGACCTTAGGACCAACTGGCTAGCCGAGGCGCCACGGCTACTTCGGACTAAAGGGAAAAAGGGAAACCCCGGGAATGAGGGACAAATCCTTCCCGGCGAGGTGGTCACCGAGGATGAAATCTGGTCTTGCACCACCTGCCGTGCCTGCCAGGAGGTATGTCCGGTTTGCGTGGAGCCTATGACCAAGGTTATTGAACTGAGGCGAAATCTGGTTATGGAGCAGGCGGTAATCCCGGAGACAGGGGAGGGAGCATTAAAGAGCATTGAGGATAGAGGTCATCCCTGGCGGGGTACTACCTTGACCCGAACCGACTGGGCTCAAGGGCTTGATATTAAGACGCTGGCTGAGGATAGCGAAATAGACATCCTGTTCTGGGTAGGCTGCACCGAGGCTCTGGAGGATAGAAGTGTGAGGATAGCTCAGGCAGTGGGCAAAATACTGAAGCTGGCCGGGATTAAGTTTGGCATTCTGGGTATTGAGGAGAGCTGCTGTGGCGACCCGGCTCGCCGTCTGGGTAATGAGTATCTGTTCCAGCTTCAGGCGGAGAAAAACATTGAGATACTGAAAAATTACAACGTGAAAAAGATAGTTACCGCCTGTCCTCACTGCTATAACACCCTGAAGAATGAGTATCCTCAGTTTGGCGGGGAGTTTGAGGTTATTCACCACACCGAGCTTATTACTGACCTACTGAAGGAAGACAAGCTAAGAATTCTCAAAGGCAACAGAGGGGTGGTAACCTATCATGACTCCTGCTATCTGGGGAGACACAATAATATCTACGAGCCACCACGGCAGATTCTGAAGAGTATCCCTGACATCACCGTGGTGGAGATGGAACGAAACAAGGAAAGGGGTTTCTGTTGTGGGGGTGGCGGCGGTCATATGTGGCTGGAAGAGCGCATCGGTCAGCGAATCAGCGAGATTCGCATTGAGCAGGTGCTGGAGACCCGAGCTGAGATTGTGGCTACTGCCTGTCCCTACTGCCTGCAGATGTTTGATGACGCCATAAAGGCAAAAGCCGTAGAGGAATCACTCAAGGTTATTGATATTGCGGAACTGGTAGCGCAGTCGGCATTATACCGCCCTTACCACACTTAGATTTAATCCTCTCGACAGGAGGAGTCTATGAGGAAAGTAGCCGTAGTTGGTGTTGGGGCAACAAAGTTTAGTGGTGCCCAGAAGAAGACAAACACCGAGTTGTTTGCCGAAGCCGCTGTGGACGCCCTCAATGAGTCAAGTCTGAAGCCGAAGGACATTCAGGCTCTGTTCCTGGGTAATGCTTTAGGCGACTTCTCCGAGGGACAGAGTATGGTGCCGGCTTTTGCCGCCGAAAGTATCGGTGCCGTTAATATTCCGGCTAACAGATATGAGGGTGCCTGTGCCTCGGCTAGTATGGCGATAAGAGATGCTTTTATGTGGGTAGCTTCAGGCTTTTACGATGTCGTCTTAGCCGGCGGTACGGAAAGAGCCGCCACCATGGGAACATCGTTAGCTACCCGGACCCTGGCTATGTTCAGTGACAGCCGATATGAGTATCCTTCCGGGATTACCTTCCCCGCCATCTTTGCCCTGCTGGCTCGCCTCTATTCAAAAAAGTATGACATACCATTAAATCGACTAAAGGAGCAAATGGCTACGGTATCAGTCCAGTCTTACCATTATGGCAGGCTTAACCCTAAGGCCCGCTTCCGCAGAGAGATAACCGTGGATATGGTGCTCAAGTCTCCGATGGTATGTTCCCCACTCCAGCTCCACGATTGTTGCCCATTCGCTGACGGTGCCGCCGCAGTCGTTTTGGCTTCTGAAGAAAGGGCAAGAATACTTACCACTAAACCGATCTATATTGCTGGTGTCGGTCAGGCGTCATCCGGCGCTCTAGCCAATCAGCAGGAATACCTGCCCCGAATTAGAGCTAGAGAAATAGCCGCTAAGCAGGCTTACAGTATGGCGGGGCTTACGCCTCAGGATATAGATATCTGCGAACTTCATGATAGTTTTAGTATTGCTAGTCTAATTGCAACCGAAAGCCTCGGTTTTTTTGATTTTGGTGCGTCTGGTAAGGCCTGGGAAGAGGGGCGGGCAGATATTGGTGGTAAAGTAGCGATAAATCCCTCTGGTGGGCTGAATGCCAAAGGAGACCCTATCGGCGCTACTGGAGCCGGTCAGGTATATGAAGTTGCCAAACAACTGAGGGGTGAGGTAGAACCGGAGAGGCAGGTAGATGGAGCAAAGATAGCAATGACTGATACTGTGGGAGGAGAAGGCGGTACCGTGTGCACCTTAATTCTCCAGAGGGGCTGGTAAGAGGCAGACTGCAATCTAGGAGACTCAGTGGAACATAAGCTCACTTTTAAGGATTATAATGAGGCACTGAAGCAGAACCGACTGTTAGGCTTGAGGTGCCAGGAGTGTGGTGCCATTACTGTGCCTCCCAAGATGGTCTGTGGGAAATGCGCCAGCCTGGACTTGGACATTGTCGAACTGAAGGGTCAGGGTGAGATTCAGACCTTTACCACCGTTTATGTTGCTCCTGAAGGGCGGCAGGGTGAGGTTCCCTATATTATAGTGCTGGTTGAGCTTGATGAGGGTCCATGGATAATGGGTAACCTGACCGGCATTGACCCCGGACAGGCAACTATGGAGCTAATCGGCAGAAGGGTGATTCTGGGTCACCAGGTTTTCCCCGGAGACAAGTACTCGGCTGGCGATAGTGCCAGACCGGTGTTTAGCCTTGAAGATTAGCCGCCAGCTACTTAACGCCCATCCGCTTGTTCAGCTTTTCTATTATCCGTGACATTGCTTCCCCAGCCTTAGCCCTAATTACCAGAATAGCCTTATCATCCATCGAGGTAGGGCTGAGGTTGATAATGATTAGTCTGGCGCCGGATTCAACAGCATAGCTCGGCATATAAGCAGCCGGGTAAACAATCAGGGTAGAGCCAATCACGAGAAACAGGTCGCAATCGTGTGAGCGTGCCGTTGCTTCGTTCACTACTCTCTCTGGTAAAGCCTCTCCAAAGAAGACAACGTCCGGTTTCAAGCTACCGTGGCAGACTTCACATTCGGGAATCTCCACCCCCGCATCCAGCTTGGCTTTAATCTCCTCAAAGGAGTAACGTCTCTTACAGTCTAAACATACTGCCCACTGCATATTGCCGTGGAGTTCAAGCACCTTGTTATCCGGCACCCCTGCCTTTTTGTGGAGACTGTCTATATTCTGAGTAATAACGCAGTCCAGCTTGCCCAGTTTATCCAGCTCAGCGATAGCGTAGTGAGCCGGGTTTGGCTTAATCTGGGGAGTGATACCCCTTTGCCCGAACATCTGCCAGTATCTTCGTCTGGTTTCGGCGCTACTGACAAATTTTTGATAGGTGAAGTCATCAGGGTCAAACTTAGTCCATATGCCGTGAGGACCGCGGAAGTCAGGGATTCCCGATTCGGTGCTAACCCCAGCACCAGTGAAGACCACCACCCTCTCAGCTCTAGCAATCAGGTCAGCTGCCCTATCAGTAAGGATATCCAGGTTCTGCTCTGGCATTGAATTAGACTCATT
>CAYRNL010000023.1:0-8885 GCA_964425705.1 uncultured Dehalococcoidales bacterium | reverse complement strand
GAGGGGGATGAAGGGGGTAGGTTGCTAACCAATATCTAAGGGGACTTAGAAATAAGCTTACCAATCCCTCACCCTTTATCCCTCTCCCCTTCACGAAGAGGACAGGGAAGAAATTTTAGGAAGGAGGGGGGTAATAAACAATCCACGCAATACTAGAAGAGTCAGGGTAGATAGAGTATAATTAAGACTAAATGAGAAATTTCTTCCGTGATATTATCGGCACCATTCTGCTGGCAGTAGCCATCTTTTTCTTACTGCAATTCACCATCCAGAGTTTCATCGTCGTCGGTGGTAGTATGGAGCCCACTTTTGAAGAGGGACAGCGATTGGTAATCAGTAAAGTCGTTTACAAACTCCACGAACCGGAGCGGGGAGATATAATCGTATTCCACCCACCCAACAACAAGGGAACCGAGTATATCAAGCGCATTATTGCTTTACCCGGTGAGTCGGTAGAGATAAAAGAGGGAATAGTATATATCCATACCAAGGACAATACCTTTCCCCTGGACGAGCCCTATATCAAAGAACCACCGCGCCGTAACTTTCAGGGAAAGACAGTACCCCCCGACGAGTATTTCGTTCTGGGGGACAATCGCAACAACAGCAACGATTCCCGCAATGACTGGACAGTGGAGAGCGACGGCATCATTGGCAAAGCCTGGATATCTATCTGGCCGCCCAACGAATGGGGACTTGCCCCCAACTACTCCCTGCCCTAGCTTCTACCGAACTCCTTCCTCAATTGACCTGAACTGAAGTGAATCATGGTCGGTCGACCATGAGGGCAGGTGTGCGGAATTGATGCCTGCTCCAGCTGCCGGATTAGCTCCCGCATTTCATCATCGGTTAATGTCTGTCTAGCTCTCACCGCACCGTGGCATGCCATAGATATGGCTACCTTTTCCCGCCAATCCTCCTTATTTCCCCCGGACATAGAATCCAGTAACTCCCGCAGCATCCCCATCCAGTCCTTGGTATAAAGTAAAGCAGGTACCGCCCGCACCAGATAGGTCCTATCACCAAAGGGCTCAATAGAGAGACCGAACTCAGTCAGGTCCTGGTAACACGACTTCAGGACTTCCCCCTGTTTGGGGCTGACCTCAACAGTCACCGGCTCAAGCAATCCCTGAATCTCAATTTCTTTGTTTAGCCTTTGTTGCTTAATCTGCTCAAAGAGGATGCGCTCATGGGCGGCATGCTGGTCAATAAGATACAACCCGTCAGGTCCTTCGGCAACAATATAGCTACTAGCTAGCTGTCCCAACACCCGCAAAACAGGCAGAGATAAGGCGATAGTGGGAGCAGTTGCCGACGAGCCAGCAAAGCTCTCTTCGGTTAATATCCCTGATAGCTGTCTTACTGCTGAGGGCGAGGCAAAGGCAACCGTCGGCTCGGCGATTTTCGGCACCGGCATCTGTTCGGTTAAAGTTCGGCGGATTGCCTTCTGCACCGAAACAAAAACCGGGCGCTCATTCTGGAATTTCACCTCGGTCTTGGTAGGATGAATATTAACATCCAGTTCCCCTGTCGGCAGTGTAATATTGACAACCGCCACCGGGTGTTTCCCCTGCATCAGCAGTCCGTGATATGCTTCCTCCACCGCCCAGGCGAGAAGTCGACTGCTCACCCAGCGACGATTAACAAAAAAGCTGAGGTAACCCCTACCGGAACGGCTCACCGATGGCGAACCTATCATACCCGTTACCCGGGATAGCGACGTTGCATCTTCCTTAATTGCCAGCATACTCTTGGCGACCTCTAAACCATAAACCTGGACTATGGTATCCGTTAGCCGACCATTGCCCGGGGTGCTCAGCGTCAGCCGGCCATCAATAAACAGGGTAAACTTAACCTCGGGGAAGGCGAGAGCATACTGGGAGACGACATTAGCAATATGGCTGTTTTCGGTAGTCGGCGACTTGAGAAATTTGAGTCGTGCCGGCACCCGGCGGAACAGATTGCGCACGGTAACCGTAGTCCCCTGAGGGTGTCCTCTGCTCCCCTGACTGACCACTTTGCCGTCTCTGACACCAAGGTAATAGCCAGCCTGCTCCCCCAAAGCGCAGGTAACCAGTTCCACCTCAGCTACAGCGGCAATGCTGGGCAGCGCCTCACCCCGGAAGCCGAGGCTGGAGATGGTATCCAAGTCCCCCAGTTCATTTATCTTACTGGTAGCATGGCGGGCAAAGGCAAGCTCCACCTCCCCGAACGGAATACCAACCCCGTCATCCACCACCCTGATTAAGCCTACTCCACCACCCCTGACTTCAACCGAAATCTGGCGTGAGCCGGCATCCAGGGAATTCTCCACCAGCTCCTTGACCACCGAGGCCGGTCTCTCCACCACCTCACCGGCGGCAATCTGGGAAACCACTCTGGGGTCTAAAACTTTAATCGGCATGTTAAATTAACTATACACGCTTCCGTGTAAAATGTCAAGAGGTCTATTCTATTTTCTCCAGCTTGGCATAGCTCATAAGGAGTTTCTTTATCCCTGCCCCGTCAAAAACAACCGTCACCTCGGCGTCATCCCCCGCTGCCTGATAGCTTACCACCACCCCGTCGCCAAACTGGACGTGGCGGACATGGTCGCCAGCCTTTAATTCCGGGAAGGTAGCTACCGGCGCTGAAACCCTGTCCCAGGAATACATATCCTGGATGGACAACCTCTCCTCCCCCTGCCACATACCACCACCCGAAATCAGGTGCTGGGGGATGTCTTCCAAAAAGCGCGACGGTCTATTTACCGTGCTGCTCCCCATCAGAGTGCGACGAAAGGCACGAACCAGATATACCCGCTGCTTGGCTCGGGTTATCCCTACATAGCACAGTCGCCGCTCCTCCTCCATCTGGGCGGGGTCGTCAAACGACCTGATATGGGGTAAGATGCCGTCTTCCATCCCCACAATAAACACCACGGGGAATTCCAGACCCTTAGCCTGATGCAGGGTAATCAGGGTTACCGCATCCACGCTCTCATTAAGTCCGTCCACATCCGATACCAGAGATACCCCCTCCAGAAAAGTGGCTAAACCGTCGCCTGGCGCTAAATCCTGATACTGCTGGGCGACGGTACGAAGCTCAAGGATGTTGTCCCAGCGTTCCTCGCCGTCGGCCTGATTCAGGGTATATCCCTTGTAGCCAGATTTATCTATAACCAGGTCAAATAAATCAACCATGTTTAATTCCCGACTACGAGCTATAAGTTCTTCCATCAAGTTGAGAAAAGCGGTCATCGCTCTGACAGCGCGAGGATTTAACGGAGGCTTACTGTCTCCTTCCGGTCCCGCCATAACCTGCAACGCCTTATACCCAGAAACGCCCATAGACTTGGCCCAGCCGGCTAGCTGGCTCTGACTCTGCTGTCCGATGCCACGCTGGGGGACATTGATTACCCTCAGCAGGCTGACGGAATCGTAAGGATTCTGGATAAGCCGGAGATAGGCAATAATATCCTTAACCTCCCGCCGCTGGTAGAAACGAGTCCCCGCCACCAGCTTGTACGGCATCCCGTAGCGGACAAAGGCTTCCTCAATCACCCTTGACTGGGCATTGGTGCGATACATCACAGCACAGCCACCGGGATTAACTACCCCCTGACTTACCAGTCGCTCAACCTCGCTGACGACAAACCGGGCTTCTTCCTGCTCGGTGTAGGTTTCAACCACTGTGGCCAGTTCGCCTACCTCATTATTCGTCCACAGGTCTTTAGGTTTACGCTGCTGGTTGGTCGAGATGACATGGGATGCCGTCTCCAGAATCTTCTTGGTGGAGCGATAGTTCTGTTCCAGCACCACCACCTTAGCCTCGGGATAATCTTTCTCAAAGCTGAGGATATTGCGCAAGTCAGCAAACCGCCACGAGTAAATCGACTGGTCGGGGTCGCCGACAACGCAGATATTGCGATACTTATCGGCCAGTTGCCTTACCAGTTCATACTGAGCCAGATTGGTATCCTGAAACTCATCCACCAGGATATGTGAGTATCTCTCCTGATACTTAGACAGCACTTCGGGGTTACTGCGAAATAGCTGGACGGTCTTCATTAACAAGTCATCAAAGTCCAGAGCACTACTTTGGGCTAATAGCTGCTGATACTGTTCATAGACCCGCTGTACCACTTCCTCAAAATAGCTGCGACTCCGCTGGCTGTAATCGCCCGGAGTCAGCAAGTGACTTTTGGCGGCACTAATGGCTGACTTAATCGCCCCGGGGGCATACTGCTTGGGGTCAAGACCCACGTCTTGAAGCGCCCGCTTGATTAAGCTCGTCTGGTCATCTTCATCATAGATAACAAACCCGGGGTCAACGCCTATCCCCTTGCCGTCCCGACGCAGGATACGAGCGCAGATGGCATGAAAGGTGCCCAGGGTTAAATCCTTCACTGAAACACCCACCAGTTGGTTTAGCCTTGCCTTCATCTCCCGGGCAGCCTTATTGGTGAAGGTAACCGCCATAATCCGACGCGGATTTACACCACAAACCCTAATCAGATAGGCAACACGGTGGGTAATAACCCTGGTCTTGCCACTGCCCGGACCGGCTAAAATAAGCACCGGCCCGTTGATAGCCTCAACGGCTTCCTTCTGTGCCGGGTTAAGCTCAGCTAACATATCCATTTCTAGCCCATTATAGCATTGGCCCCGATTAATTGAAAAATGATGTTCATTGACATGGAGTAAAAAATACTGCATGATTATATGCAGATATGCGCATATATGATTATAAATCCAGGGAAGAATTATGCAGAATTTGATTAAAGCGATGAAGGCTCTCTGCGACGAGACGAGACTCAGGATTCTGAATATTCTACTGGAGAAAGAAGAGTGCTGTGTCTGCGAGATTATGCAAGCCCTGGATATATCCCAGACCCGGGCGTCACGTAACCTTGGCATGCTCCAGGACGCTGGCTTCTTGAAGTCAAGACGACAGGGCGTATGGATGTTCTATTCTATAGACCGGCAGACAGCCAATCGTTACGCTACTTCTCTATCCCGGTTACTCAGGGATTCCCCTATCAGCAACGAGGTACTAGAACAGGATAGGGAACGACTAAAGCAAGCAGTGCGCGTCGGACTCAAAGCATTAAGAAAATAAAAATTTTGCCCCTATATTTATTGAGCTATAAGCAATGGATAAACCAGGAATCATAGCCGGCAGACTTTCAATATTAGACCGCTTCCTCACTCTCTGGATATTTTTAGCCATGGCTTTTGGGGTAGGTCTGGGGTACTTTGTCCCCGGGGTGGCTGGTTTTATTAGCTTCTTCCAGATAGATACCACCTCTATTCCCATAGCTATTGGACTCATCCTCATGATGTACCCGCCACTGGCCAAGGTCAGGTACGAGGAAATGGGCCGGGTGTTCCGCAACTGGCGGGTGCTGGGGCTTTCTCTGGTGCAGAACTGGCTTATCGGCCCGGTGCTGATGTTCTTTTTAGCCATCCTCTTCCTGCGAGGCTACCCCGACTACATGGCAGGGCTCATCATGATAGGTCTGGCCCGCTGTATCGCCATGGTCATTGTCTGGAATGAGCTGGCTAAAGGAGACAGCGAGTATGCTGCCGGTCTGGTAGCACTCAACTCGGTCTTCCAGATAGTCTTCTACTCAATTTACGCCTACATCTTCATAACAGTGCTGCCGGTAAGGTTCGGGCTGGAGGGGACTGCGGTGCATATCACCATTGGGCAGATAGCCCAGAGTGTGTTTATCTACCTTGGCATCCCCTTCTTCGGAGGCATGATTACCCGCTTCACTCTTATCAGGGCGAGGGGGCGAGACTGGTATGAGAAAAAATTCATCCCCAAGATAAGCCCAATCACGCTGGCCGCCCTTCTCTTTACTATCGTAGTAATGTTCTCCCTTAAGGGTGAGATAATTGTTGAGTTACCGCTTGATGTAGTTCGGATTGCTATTCCGCTTCTTATCTACTTCGTACTGATGTTCCTCGTCTCGTTTTACATGGGTAAGAAAATAGGCGCTAACTACTCACAGACGACAACCATCGCCTTCACTGCTGCCAGCAACAACTTTGAGCTGGCTATTGCCGTGGCCGTGGCAGTGTTCGGTATTGGTTCGGGGCAGGCTTTCGCCGCTGTCATTGGACCACTGGTAGAGGTGCCAGTACTGATAGGTCTGGTAAATGTAGCCCTCTACTTTCAACGAAAGTTTTTTCAACATGAATTACAGCCAGCGGTAGTAGCCGCCCCAAAGGGCAAAAGTTAGCCTGAAAAACTACACAAAAGGTAAAATCTGTGATTCTATCACCGTCATGAATGCAAACAGGAATCTTAAAAAAACGGGGTGAACTATCGCCGCTTAGTCTTGATAGATATAAATGGGGTGGTTATCGGTGATGAGTTGTGCTGGCTTGGATATTTCGTCTCTCAGGTGCTTGGGCAGGGAAAACATCCCCTGGTGGGTCAAGCCATCATAAAATTTCAGGCTATTCAGTGACCGGGCGGAAATCCGATTATCTATCTCACTGACGGAAAGCTGAAGGGGACTAAGACTTGATGAGGCAAAACAAAATCCCCAGGGTCCACCAAAACAGGGGATGTCTACCTGATAAGGACAGACGATAGGAAAAACGCTTTTCAGCGTGTTATTGACGGCACTAAGATTGAATAGCTCAGTCCAGGACGCCGACCCGGCTTGAACGCAGATAATGCCGTTGTCAGTGAGCCGTTCCCGAACCAGCTGATAAAACTCTTGGGTATAAAGTAAATAAGCCGGACCCTCTTCTATCGGGTCGGGTAAATCAATAATGATTATGTCAAATTTGTCCTCGGATTTTGCCAGATAGTCCCTGGCATCCACATGGTATAACTCAGTTCGTTTATCCTTGAAAGAGCCACGATTAAATTCAGGGAAGAATTTTTGGCAAATAGCCACTACCTCTTCATCAATATCAATCATCACTGCCCTTTTCACCGTGCGATGGGACAGTGCCTCCCTTAAGGTAGCACCTTCACCACCCCCGGCAATAAATACCGTCTCCGGGCAGGGATGGGTTATCATTGCCGGCTGCACCAATGCCTCGTGGTAGACAAACTCATCAGCCTCACTGGATTGAATTTTATCATCCAGCACCAGGCACCTGCCATAACTACCGGTACGAATAACCTGGGCAGATTGAAACTTAGTCTGCCCGGTATACAACACCTCTTCAAGTCGGTGCAGCTGAATTAAATTTCGGCTTACATTATCTCGGAACCATCTATCAGGGTCAATATCCATGACTGCTCTTTCAGACCACTCTAGGTATCCAGAGTTCCTCTTTGCACCTCTAATATAGAGTGGTTTTTGCTACCAAGCTTGCTTATCAATATCTCTGCTGCTTTTTGCGGTTGGACAGAATCACCGCAGGTAAAAATATCAACGGCAGCATAGCCATGCTCAGGCCAGGTATGAATACACAGATGAGATTCAGAAATGATGACCACCCCGCTCACCCCGTGAGGATTAAACCGATGGAAGGAATTACCCAGTACAGTAGCCCCAGCTTCACCCGCCGCCGCCAGCAGAACACTTTTCAGCAAGCTTATGTCGTTTAACACCTCCTTATCACAGTCCTTCAGTTCTAATAATAAATGTTTGCCTAATGCATTCAATCACCTACCCTCCTTAGAAGATTTGGTTAATCCGCCGACCTCTAAGCCAAACCAGCGGGAGTCAATTATATAACAATATCTTCATTTTTGCCAAACTCTGACTGAGATGGTCTAGCAACCTATCCCCCCTAATAAGGCAAGAAAAAAGTTAAGTCTGAAGGGGCTTCGCCCTTCAGACTACCCTTCTTGAACAAGTTGTTGACTGCCTATAGTGACTCGATTATTTTATACATCTTTTCATAGCTCTTCCCGAAATCAGGGCCAAGCTGATTGAGCTTATCTTTCAGGGCATTCATTTCATCCACAAATCTCTGTCTGTCTTTACTTGCCACTACCTTCGCCCACTTCTGGGCACTTCTTTGAAATAGTTTTTCAATTTCAGCAACACCGGGCAACTTCATCTGGAGGGAAGCATAAAGCTCAGGGTCTTCGGAGAGGACACTCTCTATTAATACACGCAACAGCCTATAGGTGCTTCCTCCCACCAGCCCCATCTTCCCTGACTTATCCAAGCTTAATAATGCATCAGCCGAAGTAATGGCAATGAAATGGGAAAGACCAAGGGTGATAGCTACCACCTCATCGTGTTCCTCCGGTGTCATCACGGCAACCCTGGCTCCTCTATCTTCCAGGTACACGCTGACTTTTTCTGCCAGCCTCTGCTCATCGTCGTTAGTTGGTGTTAACACAAAGTTCTGATTGGCAATGTCATTGGCACCGGGGCCAAACATAGGGTGCATACCCAGTATTAGTCCGCTCTTTATATACTTATGCATTACTTCAACCGGGAACACCTTGATAGAGGTAATATCCACAATGACCTGCTTCGGCTGGATATGAGTACTGATTTGTTTCACCACCTCCTCAAAATTGTCTATCGGCACCGAGAGCAAGATGACATCAGTATTCTTGACCGCCTCTGTATTAGTCGCTACCTCAACGCCCAATTGTTTGCCGACTGCCACCAGTTTTTTCTGGTTCCGGCCGATTATTACCACCTCCCTACCCTCTTTTATCAGTAAGCGGGCAAACCACTGTCCCATCTTTCCTGAGCCGCCAATTATGGCTACTTTCATTTGTTCATCCTTGTTAGTTTGGGACTATTTTAACCTCATTCTCCAGTTTTTACCAGTAACCCCATCCCCCTGTATCCCCCTTCCCCTTATGAAGGGGAAGGGGAAGTGATAGAAAAGAGGGGCTTACGTCCCTCTTAACACCCATTGTCTAGTTTTGAGATATTTTAACGGTTCTCCCAATTTTCTTGGTAG
>CAYRNL010000022.1:0-9213 GCA_964425705.1 uncultured Dehalococcoidales bacterium | reverse complement strand
CTGGCGAGGCTTATCAACCGGGGTTACAAGGTGGCTATCTGTGAGCAGGTAACTAAACCCGGCGAGACAAGGGGCTTAGTCCAGCGGGATGTGGTGCGGGTGGTAACGCCGGGCACGGTGGTTGAGCCCAGCCTCCTTGACAGCAAGACCAACAATTATCTGGTCAGCCTGGCTCTGGGGGAGGAGGGGGTGGGCATCGCCTATGTTGACATAACTACCAGCGAGTTTGCCGTTACCCAGGTGGCATCTTCGCGGGCTACCGCCGAACTGGAACGACTCAAGCCCTCGGAGATTGTTACCGCCAGCAGTGCTGAGTTATCCCATTTAGCTCTAACCATTCCGGTTACCCGACTTGACGATTACCGCTTTGAGCTGGAGGTAACCCGTCAGACACTGCTCGACCATTTTGGCGTGGCTACCCTTGACGGTTACGGTTGCGCCCAGTTACCACTGGCAATAATGGCGGCGGGCGCTATTATTCACTATCTCCAGGAAACGCAGAAGGGGGTTCTGGGACAGCTAACCCAGCTTTCCACCTACTCCACCGATTCCTTTATGGCGCTGGATGTAAACACCCAGAAAAACCTGGAACTTTTCCAGAGCAGCCGCTGGGGAACAAGCGGCGGCTCACTATTGTCGGTTATTGACCTGACCAAAACGGCGATGGGGAGCCGGTTGTTAAAGCGGTGGCTGGGTCAACCCTTGGTTGACATAACAGGACTGAACAAGAGGCAGGATGCCATTGGCTGGTTCAGCGAGAATACCTTAGCTCGCAGTCAGACGGTTTCTTTGCTGAACGAGACGGCTGACCTGGAGCGATTGATTAACCGGGTGCGGGGTAATGTCGCCGTCCCCCACGAGCTGATAAGCCTCAAGCACAGCCTGGAAGTTATTCCCAAACTGACAGGAGTAATTGAGGATGGCGACAGCAGTGCCATTGCCTGGCTCAGAGACACGCTCAAGCCCTGCCCCGATGTGGTGGACTTGATTTCGGGAGCAATAGAGGAACCGCCTTCATCGGCGCTGGGAGAGGGGGGTGTCGTCAGGGATGGTTTTTCCGAGGAGCTGGACAACCTTCGCCTCTCCACTAAGAATGCCAGGCAGTATCTGGCTAATCTGGAGCGTCAGGAACGAGACAAGACCGGAGTCAAGTCGCTGAAGGTGGGGTTCAACAAGGTCTTCGGCTACTATATTGAGGTATCCAAGCCCAACCTCGGTCAGGTGCCTCAGCACTATATCAGAAAGCAGACGCTGGTGGGTGGTGAGCGCTTTATTACCCCGGAGCTCAAGGAGTACGAGTCCCTGATTTTGAATGCCCGGGACAGGATTAGCGAGCTTGAGTCCGAGCTATTCCGCAGGGTGTGTGGGCAGGTAGCTACCGCCGGCGAACGAATTTTAGCTTCAGCCAGCACTCTGGCTAATCTGGATGTCTTTTCCAGCCTGGCTGAAGTAGCCATGCGCTATAGCTATGTCCGACCCAAACTTACCGTGGATGACAAGATAATTATTACTCAGGGGCGACATCCGGTGGTGGAGAGAAGTCTGGTTGACACCAGCTTTGTGCCCAATGATACCTGCCTGTCCAATGATGATACCCAGCTTATCATTCTTACCGGCCCCAATATGTCGGGCAAGTCCACCTATCTGCGGCAGGTTGCTTTAATTGTGCTGCTGGCGCAGATTGGCAGCTTTGTCTCCGCCGATTCAGCGACTATCGGTCTGGTTGACCGCATCTTTACCCGGATTGGTGCCGGGGAAGACATTGCCTCCGGTCAGTCCACCTTTATGGTAGAGATGGTGGAGACAGCCAACATTCTGAATAATGCCACCCCCCATTCGCTGATTATCCTTGACGAGATTGGGCGGGGCACCAGCACCTATGATGGGCTTTCCATCGCCCGCGCCGTCGCCGAGTATATTCACAGCCATCCCAAACTGGGAGCCAAGACCCTGTTTGCCACCCATTATCATGAGCTGGTGGCACTGGCCGACTTCCTGCCCCGGGTGAAGAACTTCAATGTGGCGGTAACCGAGGAGAGAGGAAGGGTTACCTTCTTGTATAAGATTATTCCCGGGGGTGTTGACAAGAGCTATGGTATCCATGTGGCGCAGCTAGCCGGTTTACCCAAATCGGTGGTGCACCGGGCACAGGAGGTCTTGCAGGAGCTGGAGGGGGATAGTGGGGCGGCTAAGCCTCCGGCAAAGGGACGCCGTAAAGAGATGGTGCCGCAGCTATCATTTTTTGGACAAAAATCACCGATAATGGAAGAACTGGAAAAACTGGATATTGATTCGTTAACTCCGCTGGAGGCTCTCACCAAGCTCTACGAGCTTCAGAAGAGAGCAAAGGAAGGCTAGGAAATAATAGCCTTATGGAAAGAATTGCCAGATTTGTCTATAAACGGTCCAGGCTGATTATTGTCCTGGTAGTCATCTTGAATATTGCTGCCCTGGCTTCCTTCTTCCGTTTTGAGCTTGATACCGATTTCCTGGGCTTTTTTACGGAGGGGAATCCCAAGGCGGAAGAATTTCACCGGCTGAATGAGAAATATCAGATTGGCGACACTATTGTGGTCCTCATCGAGCAGAACGATTCTCTCCTGGGTGAAGAAAATCTTCAGGCGGTCTATGAGCTTCAGGAAGAGATTGAAGGACTGGGTGGTGTATACCAGGTGCAGAGCTTTATCCCGCCAGAAATCTCGGTGCAGGGGCATATTTACCCGGTTGACGAGAAGTTTATTGATAGACATTCTGACATTCTGGAAGATTTCATTGAGGACGAGTATTTTCTTACCGACCAGTTCCTCTCCTACGACCGAAGCAAGAGTGCTGTTATTGTTCTCCTGGAAGCAGACGCTGAAGCTGGGGATGTGGTCAAGTCGCTTAAGCAGGTAGTTCAAAATGAGCAGCAGTTAACATTATCCCTTGCCGGTGACGAAATCATCCAGGATACTATCTGGAATTATCTTATCAGGGTACTTTTTATTCTACCGCCCTGCGCTATCATTCTGATATTGCTGGTCTTCTACTCGGCGATAAGGAATAGAAGGTTAACCGTAATGGCGATAATTCCTGCCGGTCTTGCCGTTCTCTGGACCTTCGGCACCATTTTCTGGAGCGGGCAGAAACTGAACCTGGTGACGGTTATCAGCCCGATATTCGTTATTGTCATTGGCTCAGCCTATGGGCTTCATTATGTTACCCATTTTATGGACAATCTGCCCAGGTACCCGGACCGCAGGCAACTTACCATAGAAACAATGCGCATGGTAGGCACTCCGATATTTCTGGCAACGATAACTACCATGGCGGGATTCGCTTCACTGATTCTGGCGGGAGTGATACCGATGCGGCAGATGGGGATATTCGTCTCTCTGGGTATTGGCTATGCCGGCTTTCTTGCTCTCTTCTTTTTGCCGGCAGTGCTGTCTCGTGCCAGATTGCCGGTGACGCCAGTACAGGCTCAGGAAAGTCGCCTTACCGGGCTTGTCGTGGCAGCTTCCAGGCACAGGGTTCCTGTTATTCTGGTTTTTGTGGCGGTTTTCGTTATTTCCGCCTGTTACATACCCAGGCTTGATGTTGTCTCCAATCAACTGATGTTCTTTAAGGAAGATTCGGAAATCAGACAGACCTTTGACAAGGTGGAGGAGCATTTCGGTGGGGCGTTACCCCTTACTGCGGAGATAGTTGTCGATAGGGGTATAGATACCTTGAGGGACTACAATTTTGCCGGGGATATTCTGGATGCCGAGAGGGAACTGGAAAGATTGCCGGGGATAAAGAGCGCCTATTCCATTTTTGATATGGTGGGCAGTATCAGTAAGGTGATGACGGGTGAGAGCGATTACCCGGAGAATCCCCGCTTTGTCCAGAGGATTGTGGCACAGATAGATGATGACGACCTGGAGACCTGGGTTTCCGATGACGGTTTCAGGATGATGATTAGGACGGAAAAACTCGAATCGGTGGATATGGAGAAGCTGGAGAATTTTGTTGCTGAGCAACCTGACATCAGATTGATTACCGGCATGCCGGTGCTTTTTGATGAGATGAACCAGCTGGTGGCGCAAAGTCAGATTCGGAGCCTGGGTTTAGCCCTGGTATTGGTGTTTTTTATGTTGTGGGTCACGCTGAGGAGGTTCAGGGCGGCGGTTATCGGCTTGATTCCAATAATCATTACTATCGCTGCTATTCTGGGTATGCTGGTCATAAGCAAATTCCATCTCAATATGCTGACAGCTAACATGTCGGCGATTGCGGTTGGTGTGGGCGTGGACTATTCCATTCACCTGATATCCGGCATCTATTATTTCCGAAGGCGGGGTATGGGTAGGGGAGAATCGGTTAATGCCGCCCTGTCCACCGTCTCCAGGCCGGTTCTGGCTAACGCTTTTGGTCTGGCTATCGGGCTTTCTATTCTCTTTTTCTCCCCGTTGAGAATTCATATGCAGGTGGCGACAGTGATGTGGGTGGCTATGGTGGTCTCCTCACTGGCAGCACTGCTGCTAATCCCCATCTTTTATGTTGGAAGACGTTCCGGGAAGGTTAAAAAGTGAGGCTTCGTTAGGAAGCATTTTCCTAAAATTTGCAGTGTTGTTGTGGTGGTGTTAAAATAATCTCAGCACCGGTATAAACTTGATTTTGCACCCTCTCACGATATCAGTGAGGGTGTTTTTTTGTGGGTTATGGACTCTTCTCAAGGGAGCAGAATGACGAATAATATACTTGGTAAGAAGATAAAAATTAATGAACTGGATGTCCATTACTTTACTGGTGGACAGGGCGACCCCTTGGTGGTAATCCATGGTGGTGGCGATGGTGCCAGGGCCTGGATGAAAAATATTGCCGAGCTTTCTGAAAATTATACTGTCTATGTTCCTGACCTGCCCGGTTATGGGCACAGCCAGCCGATAGATGGTGACTATTATATACCGGAAATGGTGGAGTTTGTGGATGAGTTTACCCGAAATCTTGGGCTCAAAAGTTTCCATTTGATGGGTCATTCGCTGGGTGGCGGAGTTGCCCTGAACTATGCCCTCAAGTTCCCCCATAAAATTATGAAGCTGGTGCTGGTAAGCAGTATGTGCCTGGGAAGGGAAATCGCCCTGTGGGTCAGGATTCTATCAGTTCCGTCTATATGCCGGTTTATTGGCAGAGCAGTCCTTGCCGTCCTGAAGGCAGTAAAATGGCTGGTTGAACGGTTGCTGGCTCCGGTAGAGTTTGTCAGCCCTATGTCTGTCACCAGAATAAATCTGGGTAGCAAGCTCACCACGCTCAAAGAGCAGGCTACGGTATTTGCTGACCGACTTTCGGAAATAGTGGTGCCGACTCTGGTGGTGTGGGGTGCCAAAGACCCCATCGTGCCGGTCAGTCAGGCTTATACTGCGGCAGCGCTGATTCCCAATTGCCAGGTGAAGGTCTTTGAAGACTGTGGTCACTCGGTTTATAAAGAAAAGGTCAAAGAATTTTCCCATCTGCTGTTCACATTCCTGTGCTAAAGCCTCTGGTTGGAATCCTCAGTAAATTCTGGAAATTGTTGGATTAGCACCCTTTCCTGTTCTGTTGCTTAGGAGTCTGTTAATAGATTCTAAGATTTATATACAGATGCTACCCTCTGTGCTATATTCTATATGTGAAATGGGAAATTGAATTCTATCAAGATAGCCAGGGGAGTATTCCTGTTCAAGATTTTATTTGTCAGCAATCCGCTAAGGTAGAAGCAAAGATTTATAGACATATTGACTTACTACGGGATTTTGGTCTGTCTTTAGGTCAGCCTTTCGTTGAGAAGATTGCAGGTTCAGGTATTTGGGAACTTAGAATACGCCATAGTTCAAACCGCTATCGCATTTTATATTTTGCTTCTAGCGGGCACAAATTTATTCTCTTGCATGCTTTCTTGAAAAAGACTGCCAGAACACCCAAGAATGAAATGGAGATAGCTCAGGGCAGAATGATTGATTATCAAGAGCGCTGTAGTCCTTAGGATTGCTTTTAACTGAGTTGTGTATTATAACATATATGTTATAATTAGCGAAGATGTAAGGTTGGTTTAGACGATGGGGAAAGTTGGAATGTCTAGAAAAAGTGTAAAGTACGAGGATTTTAAGGCGCAACGTCTAAAAGATGCAGAGGTTCGAAAAGAGTACGAAGCTTTGGAGCCTGAATTTAGGCTGATAAGAGATATTTTATTACGCAGGAGTCAGCTAAATATCAACCAAACGCAGTTAGCTAAGCTTGTTGGAACAAAACAGCCTGCCATATCACGTTTGGAAAGAGGCGATGGCAATATCACCATCAATACACTACGTAGAGTAGCTGATGCCCTAAATGCTGATTTAGATATTTCCTTCAAAGACAGACCACGCACCAAAGTTGTCTTGAAGCAACCTAGCCACTAGCACAAATCCACTGAATATGGTTGAAGTCCTCTGCAGGGTCTACGAACTGCAAAGGGATTTTGTATATTGGATAGCCTTGTCAACTGCGTTAATGAATTCCGTCGCCATAGTCGAATCAACCTGTATAATTTTACCTTTGTCTTCGTATTGACACTTGCCCTCATGTTTAATGGAATTATTGGTTTTTCGTAAGCAATCAAGCTCTCTATATAGGTCTGGCTCTTCCTTTAGAGAATGTTTGAACAAGTATTTGAGCACCTCATGAAAATAGTGTAAGACTCCGGCATTCCATGGCGTTAAGGCTGAATACACAACTGGGTCAACATTTGGGTCATTTTTACTGGCGGTCTTGCAGAAACTTTTAATAAATACTTCGCATGCTGTTGCCGCATCTAAAACAGCCCGGCGTGGTTCGTGATAAGCTACACTGCGGGCGTCTAAAAGTATGGTTTGATAAAGCTCTGGCATATTCCCGGAGATTAAGTCTCGGCAAATACCATTCCAATCATTGCTTTTAAGTGGTAAGCTCGGAAGCGTTAAGTGCGTCATCCCAGTAGCGTCTATAATGTTATCGTTCGTATCAAATAAGCGAAGGCGGAAGTCAAAATGCTCTACATCTATTACGCTTATATGTAGTTGTTTTCCTCGCCATCTAAGGAGAGTCAACAGCTCGTAGAGAGTTTCTTTAGCCTTGGTAACCAATGCTTTTTGGTCTGCGTCTGTTATTGGAATAGTGGGGAAATATCGCCTTATATCAATGACTATGCAATTTAGCTTATTAAGCTCAGTTTTTCTAGGTTTCTTGGTTTTGAGTTGCCATAGTTTCCTATGTGCCAAGTGGGGTGCATATACAGGTGGGTATATTATTATCTCTTCTGAGCGCGTTTTCTTCAGGGATTGAGGGCTACTATTACCTACCTCCTCCATATTCAGGGAGAAGGGGAGTTTGAATATAATTTTAGCGGTGACCTTTGGCATTATTCACCTCCTCACTATTCTGCTTACCATACCTTTTTATCCATCATAGCACGTATAAGCCCTTGCCATACATCTTATTTGCCAGTAGGGGGTCGAAGGGGCGTTAGCCCCTTAAAAAACAAATTCCCCCTCTCCTTATCAAGGAGAGGGGGATAAAGGGGGTGAGGTTGCTCACCCTTACATCTTAACTACATAGTTTCTCAGGGTGCCTATCCCTTTTATTTTGACCTCTACCTTGTCTCCCGGGTTCATGGCGCCAATGCCGCCGGGGGTGCCGGTGGCAATAATGTCGCCGGGGAGCAGGGTCATTATGTTGGAGATAAAGCTTACCAGGTGGGGGGCGGAAAAAATGAGGTCGCTGGTATTAACTTTTTGCTTGAGCTCGCCATTGAGATAGGTCTCCAGGTGAGCCTTTCCCGGGTCAAGCCCGGTTTCAATAAACGGACCGATAGCAGCAAAGGTGTCAAAGCTCTTGGCGCGAGTCCACTGCTTGTCCTTGCCCTGCAGGTCACGGGCAGTAACATCATTGAAGCAGGTGTAACCGAGGACATAATCCAGCGCTTTATTAACCGGCACCCGATAGGCTCGTTTACGGATAACCATTCCCAGTTCCCCTTCGTAGTCAACCCGGTGCGAGCAATCGGGATAAGTGATATTGTCCTCAGGACCAATTACCGATGTGGAAGGCTTCATAAAAATCAGGGGTTCGGAGGGGATGGGCATATTAATTTCCTTAGCGTGGCTGTAATAATTAAGCCCTATAGCTATTATTTTGGAGGGGATACAGGGGGGAAGGAGCTTTGCTTCTTTTAAATTGTAATGGTGGTTGGAGTATCTGGGCTGGCGATAGGGGGTGCCTTCAATGCCATCAATAATATCACCGACAAGTATACCGTACTCAGCTCTCTTACCACTGGCGAAGCGCACAATTTTCATGACTAAAGATTAGTTTACCAGCATTTTTTGCCGATTTCAAGAGGTTAGAGCAAAAAAAGCGATTATTCGGCAGTTGTTTTCCCCTCTAGAGGTGAGGCTTACATAGAATCTCTTTGACCCTGAGGTCAAAGAAGTTGTGGGTATTAGCTGGTCTAAGCACGAGTGCGGTATCAGCACCCTGACCGGTGCCAGCTATGGAGATAACATCCTCATCAGTGCTTACCAGACCACTATCGGCGGCTATTAGAGCTATCTCACAGGCAACCTTCATTCCCTGACCGAAGATGCGCAGCGTGTCAGCGATTACCTCTCCCAGGACATGCATATTATATTTGTTGCGCATAGCCCGACTCAGCCCGCCCAAGGCATGAGTGGTAGTCAGTATTATACCTTGCTTGCTCTCAACCATTTTCCGGTTCGCTTCGGTGAATTCCTGGGTATTAGGTCCGCGGAAGCCGGTGACATGGGTTACCACGATGACCTTTAATTCCTGGAAGACATCCATAGCCTTCGCTGCGGTGTCACCCACAGTAGATGCCACCACTATAGTTTTAATCCCCAGCTCCTCTGCCCGCTGTCGGGCAATGCTTAATACGGTGTCGGTATTCTCCACACCCGGTTTATCGAAATAGACTGTCCTTGATTCCATACTATTAAGCCTCCTTGATAACAGGTTGGTTACATTTTACTACCAGTGGTTAACCTTTGTCATATAGGTTTTGAACCCTATCCCCTTTATCCCCTTCCCCTTATCAAGGGGAAGGGGAAAGATGAGAAGAGGGGAAAGCCCCTCTTAAACACCCCGAATAGGTCAAACTACATTAAAGAAGTTCACTTTTCAGGGAAGCTATTCCCTCTAAACCTTCCAAATCACCACTCTAGAGAGTCCAAGAGAGGC
>CAYRNL010000021.1:8243-9369 GCA_964425705.1 uncultured Dehalococcoidales bacterium | reverse complement strand
ACCTCAACTCCCCCTTCCCTAGTAAGGGAAGGGGGTTAGGGGGATAGGTTGCTAACAATCTTAAAACTGATAACAGGTAATACTTGACGCCCCTCTGGGCGACTGATAATATCAAATTACCACAGGGGGATGGAGTGAATTTCATAGAAAAACTGACGAACGCCTCCCGAAGTAATAACAGCCTGCTCTGCATCGGGCTTGACCCCGACCCGAAGCGGATGCCTGAGAAAACAGGCGTCTTTGAATTCAACCGGGCAATTATAGACGCCACCTCCGACCTGGTATGTGCCTACAAACCCAACTTCGCCTTCTACGAAGCTCTGGGCGATGAGGGGCTGGATGCCCTGAAACGCACCGTGGAATACATACCGGATGGCATACCGGTAATCGGCGACGCCAAGCGGGGCGATATTGGCAATACGGCTAAAGCCTATGCCGAGGCTATTTTCACCCACTTCAACTTTGATGCCACCACGGTAAACCCTTACCTCGGCTTTGATTCCATAGAGCCCTTCATCCAGTATACCGATAAAGGGATATTTATCCTGTGCCGCACCTCAAATGCCAGCGCTGTTGATTTCCAGTCTCTGCGCTGCGAGGAAGGTACCCTGTTTGAAATAGTCGCCCGAAAAGCCAGCCAGTGGAATATAAATGGCAACATCGGGCTGGTGATTGGGGCTACCTATCCCGAGGAACTAAAGCTGATACGAGACAGTCACCCCGACATGCCCATCTTGATACCGGGTGTTGGCGCCCAGGGAGGAGACCTGGCATCAGCCGTCCGCTTCGGGGTTGATGCCCGTGGGGAGAAGGCAATCATCAATTCATCCCGCCAGATTATATATGCCTCGCGGGAAGAGGACTTTGCCCAGGCAGCACGCAAGGCTGCTTTGTCACTAAGAGACCAGATGAACTCCTATCTACCCTAGCTCTTTGAGGCAAGAAGAATGGTTATGGAGATAAAGCTGGGGGACGTAGTCCGCCTCAAGAAGAAGCATCCCTGCGGTAGCTATGAGTGGGAAGTGGTCAGGGTGGGCGCCGACATCGGGATTAAGTGCCTCAAGTGCCAGCGGCGGGTTCTCCTTGAGCGCAGCACCTTTGAGCGCAGGGTTAAAGCCTTTGTCTC
>CAYRNL010000021.1:6032-8143 GCA_964425705.1 uncultured Dehalococcoidales bacterium | reverse complement strand
TAAATGAGTACTGACAGGGTAAAGGAGCTGGAGGAAAAGTTGGCTGACCTGAAGGCACGATGGCCAGCCCACACAGTACCTCCGGCAATGTGGCACAAGCTGGAGGAGCTAGAGGAGGAACTGGAGAAAGCAAAAAGGGACGCCGAAAAGAGGCGCCAAAATAGCTGAAATTATTAAAGTAAAACATTATGCACCCATTGGCTTAAAAACACTTTGACAACCTGAGAGCAATGAGATAAGGAGCAAAGCAAAATGGAAAATCGGGCTTCGTTTCGAGATTATGCCATCGTTGCTTGTGGAACACTGAATTTAGAACTGAACTATCTAAAGGCTACTGGCTTTCTGGATGCCCAGAAAATCCTGTACACCAAGCCTGGACGGCATGAGATTCCCCGAGAGCTGGAGAGCCAACTGATAAGACAAATAAGTAATGTGCAAAAATACTCTCCGAAAATCATCGTGGTTTATGGTGGTAAGTTCTGCTATGTTAATGCTGATAACCCGTATCGCACGATTGATACCATCATTCAGGAACAAAGGAGGGAAGGGGTCGAAATTTCCAGAATAAAAGCGACCCATTGTGTTGATATGCTAGCCGGTGCTGAGGAAAGAGAAAGGATAAGCCAAGGCAAAGACATTTACTGGCTTACCCCCGGCTGGATGAAATACCGCCATTTCGTGTATCAGGGCTGGGATAAAGGTTTAGCTAATGAGAACTTCCCCAAACACACCGGGGGAGCAATTATGTTAGATGCCATAGGATTTTACGATGAAATTATGGAAAAACATCCGGAAGAAATCCTTGATTTTTCTGACTGGATGGGAATCCCGATAGAACCCTATAGGGTTTCTTTGAACCGATTTAGAAGTCTGCTCCTGGAACAGATTGGCGAAACGAATATCAAACAGGGGAGCATAAGCTAAGTGCTGATGCCTAATAATATAGCTCTAATGGCTCGGCGGATAATGCACATTGACCTGGATGCCTTCTTTGTTTCCGTGGAGCAGGTAGAAAAGCCGGAGCTTAAGGGGAAACCGGTAGTGGTTGGCGGCAGACCTGACCGCAGGGGTGTGGTCGCCGCCGCTTCCTATGAAGCTAGAGCCTTCGGTTTGCATTCCGGCATGCCACTGGCCACTGCCAGCCGCCTCTGCCCCCAGGCTACTTTTATAGAAGGCAACTTCACCAAATACCGGATTGCTTCGCAGAAGTTTATGACCATTCTGGCTGACTTCTCACCCTATCTGGAACCGCTCGGTCTGGATGAAGCCTATCTGGATGTCACCGGTTTTGAATCCATTCATGGTTCCATCCACCAGATGGCTCAAGCTATGAAGCAGAGAATTCAAGATGAACTATGGCTTTGCGCCTCGGTGGGCATCGCCAGCTGTAAGGTAGTCGCCAAGGTTGCTTCAGACTTATCCAAACCCGACGGGCTGATTGAGGTAACTAGCGGAGAGGAGCGCTCTTTTCTGGCACCGTTACCCATAGCTAGACTGCCGGGAGTGGGCAAAAAGACAGAGCGGATATTAAAGGGGTTGGGTATTAATACTATAGGTGAATTATCCACTACTCCCTTAGGCACCCTTAAAAGCCATTTTGGTGCGTCTGGCGTGATTCTACACCGCTTCTCAATCGGCATAGATGATAGAAAAGTAGAACCTCCGGGTGCAGCCAAGTCTATCAGCCGCGAGACTACTTTTGCTAAAGATATCTACCACCGCCCCCAGCTTGAGGCAACACTTCGTTACCTCAGCGAGCGAATTGGCAGTCAGTTACGCCAGCAGGACAAGCAAGCCCGTTGCGTAACCCTCAAGCTCAGGTACTCCGACTTCACCACCATTACCCGCAACCACACCTTGAGTCAAACCACTGACAGCGACCAGACTATCTTTGATACCGGACTCAAACTGCTGAAGTCAGCCCTGGCCCGGGAAAAGCGACCGGTTCGTCTCATCGGCATCGGGATATCAGACCTGACCCAGGCGAAGCAGCTGGATATGCTGGACTCGTCAGCCCAAAGGCTGGGACAACTGAATAGAGTTATTGACCGCATCCGCCAGAAATACGGCTTCACCGCCATCCAGACCGGCAGGACCTTACGGCTCAAGGA
>CAYRNL010000021.1:3746-5932 GCA_964425705.1 uncultured Dehalococcoidales bacterium | reverse complement strand
AAGTTTGAAGGGGGTAAGGTAGATAAACTGTGATATAATATGCTTAGTTGCATTTGGAGAGGTGTTACTATGTGGCAATGGTTTACAACTAATGGAATATGGATAATTATCGCCTCAGGCGTGGGACTAATACTCCTGCTCTTTATCAGAGAGCGAGTCCAGGCCCTCATTGAAAAAACAGCGGAGAAGAAACCACGTAAGACTTTGACAAAGAACGTTAATCTTACCGCCTGGGTTCTGGAAGGTGTGCTGATAGTGGTCATAGCCTTCGCTCTGGTAGCAGTCATTGCCTCACGAGAAGGCGTTAAGGCAGTCATAACTCCAGAAACTATAGAGCAGTGGTTCCTCAAGCATGGCATCTTCATTATCAGCATCGTACTGGTAGGAATAGGGCTGTGGTATGCTTTAAAACATTTTCTGCCACCACTGGTGCGCCGCACCGTGGTCAGGGCCAAGGGAGAAAGCAAAGAGGGAATCAGGAAAAGAACTGAGACCTTAACCTCCGTCTTTATGGGGATAGGTAAAGTTGCCATCATCATCATTATCATATTTATGATTCTCTCCGAACTGGCGGTGCCCATTGGGCCGATCCTGGCTGGCTTCGGTATTGTGGGTATAGCCATCGGCTTCGGTGCTCAGTACCTGATAAGAGACCTTATTGCTGGCATCTTCATTCTATGGGAAAACCAGTATCGAGTAGGGGACGTGGCTAGAGTGGCGGACGTCGCTGGACTGGTGGAGCAGGTGAACCTGAGGAAGACGGTGCTCCGTGACCTGGATGGCATAGTCCACCACATACCTAACGGTGAGATTAGGGTCGCCAGTAACTTTACCAGGCACTTCTCCAGAGTCAACCTCAATATCTCGGTAGCCTATGGCACTGACCTAGACCACGCCATAAGCGTGATAAATCGCGTGGGCAAGGAACTGGCTGCGGATGAGCAATGGGGCAAGATGATTAAAACTCCTCCTCAAGTACTCAGAGTGAATAATCTGGGTGACTCCGGGATAGAGCTCAAGATTCTGGGTGATGTTCAGCCCATCAAGCAGTGGGATATCATGGGGGAGTTGAGACTCCGCATCAAGAAAGCCTTTGACGCTGAGGGTATAGAGATTCCGTGGCCTCACGTAAAACTATATTTTGGTCAGAGCCAAGCGGAAGGGGGGCTGACCTGTAAGGCTTGCTCCCACCTCAACCCACCTGGGAGCAAATTCTGCTCCAATTGCGGGGCTAGCCTAGGCTCATAGTAAACCACTTGTCCTCCGCCAAACCTATAGTTTATAATTAACCTTCGCTCAAGAAAGGAGACCGGTAAAATGACATCATACGCCTATTTCCATAAAGAGTTTGTTCCCCTATCTGAAGCCAAGGTAGGGATTATGACCAACTGCCTTCATTACGGCGTTGCTGTTTTTGAAGGCATCAGAGGCAACTGGAACAGCCAGCAGAAGCAGCTTTACATCTTCCGCCTTAAAGAGCACTATGAACGGCTGCACCGGGGCTGCCGGGTAATGAAGATTAACCCCCCCCACTCTGTGGATGAACTCTGCCAGATAACAATTGACCTGCTGAGAAAGAATGGCTTCCAGGAAGATGTATATACCCGCCCCGTAGCCTATAAGAGCGCCGAGGCTCTGGGCGTCCGCCTACACGACTTGGCTGACGACTTATTTGTCCTGGCTATCCCCTGGGGACGGTACCTGGATGTGGACAAAGCCAGGGCTGGCGTCTCCTCCTGGCGTCGTCCAGATAGTAATGTAATCCCCCCACAGGCTAAGGTCTGCGGTGTCTATATTAATAATGCCCTCGCCAAAACTGAAGCCATTGAAAATGGCTTTGATGAGGCAATCATGCTTGACCAGACTGGCAATGTCTCGGAAGGTAGTGGTGAGAACATCTTTCTGGTCATTAATGGCAAGCTAGTGACACCGGCCATCTATAATAACATCCTGATAGGGATTACCCGTGATACCGTAATCCAGCTGGCAAAACAAGAACTGGGCATAGAAACCGAAGAGAGGAATATTACCCGTTTTGAACTCTATACCGCCGATGAATGCTTCTTTAGCGGCACCGCTGCCCACATAACCCCAGTAGCCGAGATAGACCACCGTCAGATAGGCAATGGTGAAATCGGTGAGGTAACCGGGAAACTACAAAAAATCTATTTTGATGTAATCCGGGG
>CAYRNL010000021.1:0-3646 GCA_964425705.1 uncultured Dehalococcoidales bacterium | reverse complement strand
GGTAAGCTATTCTTCAGGGGGAGTTACCTTAAGCGATTTCAGCAGGCAGAGAATCCGGCAACTCTCCTCTAACATGGTAGTGTAGCGATGGGCAGTGTCAAGCAGTTGCCCTACGGAGAAACTGCCGTGACCATGAACCATAACAATGTGGCATTGCTTTAATGCCTGGGCAATAATATCAGCTAAACCGCCGGGTTTAACCTCCATATGCCAGCCAAGCACTGGGACCCTACCAGCAACTTGCAGCCCCTCGGTGTCGCTGGGTACAATCTCGGTTTCCATCAGTGATAAAGTCACAGTGTGCGGAGGATGAGCGTGAACAATGGCTAACGCTGGCGTTTGCTGATAAATAGCCCGATGGACGGGTAACTCCGATGAGGCTAACGGTGTCTGCCGGTCATTTTTGTTTATTCCGGTCTCTATCAAATCATGTTCTTGCAAGTAACCAAGCTTGCTGCCGCGGCGGGTAATAACCATACGGTCGCCCAATCTAACACTCAGATTGCCGCTATGGGAGGAGACAAGTCCCTTGCTACAAAGGTCATTACCTACTGCTTGAAACTGAGCCAAAAGCATAGCTGCCTCTTAACCGTCCGCCGTTTGATGGCATACTAACCCCTATAATTTATGATTATTGGTAATAAAAATCAAGTCAGCCTTCTGATTACAGCAATAACCTTACCCTGAATCTCAACATTGTCTGGCTCAGCGTATATCGGCTGCATCTGGCTATTGGCTGGCTGGAGTCGGACGTGACCTGGCTCAGCATAAACTTTTTTGAGGGTAACCTCTTTCTCTGCCTTAAGCCACACGGCTGCCATCTCTCCATTCTCCACCACATTCACATACTGCATCAAGACAATATCGCCATCATTAATCAGGGCATCAGCCATTGATAAGCCCTTCACCTTCAAAGCATAAACTCCACCCTTGCCATGAGTCAAATCTGCGGTCACCTCCAGAGTCTCTGAGGAAGCGGTAACATCCCAGGTATCGGGAGTGGGAACAGGTATCGGCTCGCCAGCGGCGATGTAACCAATAACCGGCACTTGCAGTCGGTCAGTTGAGATAGGAGACCAGGGCATTAGCTCAATACCTCGCGATACCTCACGATAGCGGCGAATGTATCCGCTTCGTTCCAGAATATTCAGGTTATAATTAACCACAGATGTTGAGCTAATGCCGCATCCGGTTACTATATCCCTGATAGTAGGCGGGTAGTGCCTGCCTACCAGAAAACGGCGAATAAAATCAAGAATATTCTGTTGCTTGGCTGATAGCGCTTTCACCGCTCTTTCCTGCAAAACTTATCTCATTAAGGCGAACATTAGTTCTATAAAAACCTTACACTGAATTAAATTTTTTGTCAATAGCCCAGTCTGAAATTATTTATTAACCTACCCCCTTTATCCCCCTTCCTTATAAGGGAGGGGGTCAGGGGGATAGGTTGCTAAACGACTCTAGACTGAGGGTGTTTATGCGTCAGTCGAACTTTCACCCGAAGATAAAGCCTGAGCCTCGTTTAGCTTCTTCATTAATCGTGATTTACGGCGGGCAGCACTATTGGGATGGATAATCCCCTTCTCCGCCGCTTTATCCAGAGAGCTAATAGCAGCCATTACTGCTCCCCGACCCGACTCAAGCTCGCCGGAGAAGATAAGCTTTTCTGCTTTGGTTATACTGGTCTTACACTGGCTACGAATAGACTTATTTCTAAGCTGTCTTCTTTCATTAGCACGTACCTGTTTTTGAGCTGATTTAATTTGTGGCAATATCTACCTCCTAGGTTTTATTTAGACTAAATCAGGTTGAGGGGCTAGCCTTAGTAGCCATTCCATCTCCCACTCTAAAAACACTTGTCACCCCACGAACTCCCTCAATTTTTGACAGAAGCCGTGATAACTGAGGTAAGCCTTTTGTCTCCAAAGCAAAAGACTCGGTGACAGTATGGTCATCATGGTGCAAAGAATTTGCCGCCATAATGTTAACCTTTTCCTCGGCAACAATGGTGGTGATGTCGCGCATTAGCCCTACCCTGTCCCAGGCTTCAACCTGAATGCTAACCGGATATAAAGAAGTGCTTGCTCCCCACTCCACCGGAATTAACCTCTCCTTCTCATCTTCACGCACTACATTGTAACAATCCTGACGATGGATGGACACACCCCGACTGCGAGTGATATAACCAATAATCCCATCGCCAGGCACTGGATTACAGCAACGAGCCAGATGGGTAAGCATATCGCCAACACCCAGCACTTTAATCGCTGATACCGGTGGCTTGGGTGGTGTAACTTCAGGGGCTGCTTTTGATTGCTCCTGCTGGGTAGCCAGCTTGGAGGCAATCTGATGAGTAGAAATACCGCCGTAGCCAACAGCCACCAGAAAGTCATCCAGATTATCGTATTTAAACAGCTTGGCCAGCTCCTCCCGCGCGCTGAGCTTCATACCCAGACGCCTCAACTCCTTGTCTAACAGCTCCCGACCGCGCTCAATATTCTCCGCCCTTTCCCGCCTCTTAAACCACTGCTGAATCTTTTCTCGGGCGTGGGAGGTTTTGACATAGCCCAGGTGCGGACTGAGCCAATCTCGACTCGGTCCCTTATCCACCTTGGCTGACATGATTTCAACCGTATCACCATTCTTAAGCTGATAATTGAGCGGCATTAGTCTGCCATTTACCTTAGCCCCGATACAGCGGTGCCCCAGGTCAGTGTGAACCCGATAAGCAAAATCAACGGGCGTAGAGCCTTTGGGCAGGTCTTTTATCTCCCCTTTAGGGGTGAAAACAAAAACCTGGTCAATAAATATATCGGTTTTTACCGATTCCAAAAACTCTTCAGCCCCGCTGAACTCCCGATGCCACTCAATCAATTGTCGCAGCCAACCTATCCGCTCCTCAAAGTGTATGTCCCTTTTTTCACCTTCCTTATAACGCCAGTGAGCAGCTACTCCATATTCAGCGGTATGGTGCATCTGGTGAGTACGAATCTGTATCTCCAGCGGGGCACCACGACACATTACCGCAGTATGTAACGACTGATACCCGTTTGGCTTGGGACTGGCAATAAAGTCATCAAATCCATCGTGCAGAGGACGCCACAGGCTGTGGATAGCCCCCAAGGCACTATAACAATCAGGCACAGTATCAACCAGCACCCGGATAGCGAGCAGGTCATGTATTTTATCAAAGTCCCTGCCCAGGACAGTATACCTGTCCATCTTCTGGTGGATACTATAGATATGCTTGGGACGACCCGATATTTCCGCTTTCAGACCTACCTTGTCAAACTCGCTGCTCAAAATCTGAATTATCCGAGTAATGAAGTTCTCACGCTGGGTGCGCCGGGCGGCAATCAGGTTAGCAATGCGGCGATAATTCTCCGGCTCCAGGTAGCGAAAAGATAAGTCCTCCAACTGCCACTTCAGCTCCCATATGCCAAGGCGATGAGCCAGAGGGGCGTATATTTCCAGTGTCTCCTGGGCAATACTACGCTGTTTTCCCGGAGACAAAGCATCCAAGGTACGCATATTATGTAGCCTATCCGCCAGCTTGATGAACACCACACGGAGGTCCTCAGCCATTGCCACCAGCATCTTGCTCAGGTTATCCGCCTGCTGTTCGCTTGTTGCCACGCCCTCTTCT
>CAYRNL010000020.1:0-9370 GCA_964425705.1 uncultured Dehalococcoidales bacterium | reverse complement strand
TTTTTCCTAAGGTGGAAATCCATCTAACTGGCCCTTCCGAGGGTAGTACATGCCTAGGTATGTTTTACGCCTATGAGTTGAATAATGTGATGATAACGAGCTATAAAGTGAGTGGAAGCAATCCATTAGCGTACGCCCTAATTGCTCCTGCTCCAGATATCACAATGCCATCCACCGGACCATTTATAGTTCAGGCTGTAGATGCCCCAATGGAGGTACTATCGTTAAATTTTGAGGAAATCAAAGCCACCTACACAGAATGCGACTCCTCAGGCAAATCGAAAGGTAATGTAGAATATAGTTGGAAAGTTGAGGAGGCAGAGTCTTAGAATCGTCTGCATGAGAAGACTATACGCTGCTCGGGTTCGAGTTAGCATAGTTGCAGATTGGCCTTAACCTTCCTACCCAAGCACCAATAGTTGTTCTTGAGGAAGTGAAAGAGTATCCGGAAGCCGGAGAGCATCAGTGGGCTCACCTTGGAGACTATTACGCTAGGCGTTGAGGACATAAAAGGATGACCTAGAGCGTAGCGGGAGTCCAAATCTAACTCTATTTCGGAGGTGTCCAATGGAAGATATATTTAACTTGCATGGCAAAGTAGCCATAGTCACTGGTGGGAATGTGGGCATCGGCAAAGGAATTGCTGATGGCCTTGCCTCGAAGGGGAGCGATATTGTGGTCGCAGCACGTAACGAAGTCAAGACAGCTGAAGCGGTGCGAGATATCGAAGAGAAGTTTGGCGTGCGCGTGTGGGGAGCAAAGGTTGATGTGCGCCAAGAAGAGAGCATTCGAGCCATGGTTAAACAAGTGCTTGATGAGTTCGGGCAAATCAACATTCTAGTGAATAACGCTGGTATTAACATCCGCAAGCTGCCCCAAGAGTATGTAACGGCCGAATGGGACGAGGTATTGGAGGTAAACCTGCGTGGCGCATTCCTTTGCTCACAGGCAGTTTACCCAGCGATGAAGGAGGCTGGCAGCGGCAAGATCATCAGCATTGGCTCAACAACATCACTCTTCGGTAGTCCGAAGCTTGCACCCTATGCCTGCAGCAAGGCAGGTATATTGCAATTGACCTACAGCTTGGCTCTCGCCTGGGCCGCGGATAATATCCAGGTCAACGCCATCCTGCCGGGGTGGACTGAGACTCCCTTGGGTGTTAAAGCCCGAAGAGACCTTCCCGGTTCTAATGAGCACGTACTCCACCGAGTACCCGCTGGCCGCTGGGGCAAGCCGGAGGATATTGCAGGTGCAGCTATCTTTCTCGCGAGCCGGGCCTCCGATTTCGTGACGGCTGGATACATACGAGTAGATGGCGGTTATGCTCAGGGATTGCAAATAATGTAGCCCTATCCTCTCGTGCGGTATTCGAACTATGAATCTTAACCACCTTAACCTCAACTGGTGGTTGAATGAGCTTGTGGCTTGTAGCGGCCTCCTCATCACCTCATATGATATACCATCTTCTATAGATAACTGACGAAGGCTTTTGTTCTTGTATTCTTCAGCTAGTTGTGACCAGACTTATGGACGCAGTTTGTTGCACAATAACTCAGGTTGTTACTTTATCGGGTTTGGCTATTTGTAACGTTTATTTCTATTATGTTTCCCATCATTATCTGCTGTGACATCTCCTCTGCTGACGGGGATATGTCAGCCAAGAACACGTGCATTATCTAAATATGGTGTGATGTTGACAGTATCCATATCCCGTCAGTACAATAACTTCTGCAGACACGTGAGCTTACACTCTAATGAGCCACAGGAGGGAAGTATGAAAAGGAGAAGATTATATTCTTTGTTGGCTGGCTTAACTGCCATGGCGACTTTGGGGTTGATACTGGCCTTTGTCGTAGTCCCCGGTATCAGCAAAGACGTCAAGAGCCCCGCGTCAACCCAAGTGGTTGCTTCCACACCAGATGGCCCAGCTGAAGGCATTGCCGTCCACGGACACTGGACGCTTGAGGTAAGAAACCTGGATGGGAACCTGGTCGAGCGCTGCGAGTTCGAGAATGCGCTTGCCATTGATGGCAGCACCACCCTCTCTATGATATTAGCACGCCAGAAAACTATCACAGGGTGGAGCATCGGGTTGAGCGGTACAATTTCGCCCTTTTTAAGCGATAGTGGCGAACAACGACAGGGTTTCATTGTAGACAGCACCTGTCCAACAGCTGGCTGCCAGTACTTCAAAACCCTGACGATAAATGTACCCACATCTGGCGATAATCTGAACAAGCTGGTACTTAGCGGTACAGCTACCGCTCACCAGGATGGCACGATAACTCATGTCAGGACACATTTATGGATACAGCCTGCAACAGATCCGTCAACGGGTAGCTATCTTGGTATTGGCCCTGATTTTACCAATTATCGTTTACCCAGTGCTGTTAACCTCACTGCTGGGCAAACGGTAACAGCTACTGTAGTAATAAGCTTCTCCTAAATTATTAGAGAAAAGACTATATCACATATAATACAGAGAAAGTGTGTTGGCAAGAAGGCACTGAGCGGGCATGTTTATGATAACAAGGTCAATAGCGCTGGTGATAGCCGCTGCAGCTTTCGTTTTTGGCAGCTTCGCTGGCTGTGATAAAACCCCCGCTATCAATGTGGAGGAGTCTATTAGTATAACCGATTCCCCGCAGACGTCTCAATCGGCCGTTATTAGTGTAATGGAGACTATAGGCGTAGCTGATTTACCCCGGGCGTCCCAATCAGCGGGGATTAGGTTAACGGAGACTATTGGCATAACTGATTCCGCCCGGATTTTCCCACCGACATTTATTGGAGTAATTGAGACAATCGGCGTAACCGATTCGCCGACAGTAACGCCTCAGCAGCCACTTCCCTTACCAATAAAGGTAACAGTTAAAGTCGCTTCTCCCAAGGCAGGAGCGGTTTGGGTTGTAGGCATTGCACAGAATATAGCCTGGACGACAACCGGGGACGGAATTGCCTATGTAAGCATCTACTATAGCATCGATGGTGGCAAATCAATGTATGCTATTGCCCAAAAGGAATCTAATGATGGAATTTATACTTGGAAAGTGCCGAACACACCATCGAAAACAGTTCTGGTAAGAGTTCTCGCTTACAATGCTAATGGTGCGACGCTTGCTCTGGGTGATTCAGGTTTATTCACCATAAGTGGCCAATAGACGCATGAATAACTGGCGAATTGATTCAAGTCGGGATTCTAGGCAGAAGATGTGAATAGAGGCTCCGCTTCTCTTATACAACAATCTCCCCCTCCCTTGTAAGGGAGGGGGATTAAGGAGGTAGGTTGCTAACCAATATCTAAGAGGGTAAGGTTCATACTATCTCTGCTACGAGATTTTAGACATGAAGTAGTATTCAATGCTACCCAGCACCGATTGCCAGTACGATAGAAAGCTCATCTCCATCGTTAACTGGCTTGGCTAATTCCCCCGGGTAGGCATTTTCTCGATTAATAAAGATGTCAACGTAGTAATAAAGTTTACCCTCTTTATCAAATAATATCGGCTCAATGCCGGGAAACTGTTTCACCAGATGATTAAGACACTGACCAACAGTATCGCCGTTAACTTCTGCCGTCCTCACGCCATTGGTAGCACGCTTTAGCAGTGGAGAAATATTTACCTTTATCGCCATTTCTTATTCCCCCTTTACCAGATGTCCGCAATGCTCACAATCAGGGTCTTTCTTAACCTTGAACTCGGTGAATTTCATACTTAGCCCATCATAAATTAACAGTTTATTAGTTAATAGTTCGCCGATTCCCACGATATATTTAATAACCTCTGTTGCCTGGATACAGCCTATAACCGCCGGGGTGACTCCAATCACCGGGAACTTATCTCCGGGGATGACTCCCCGACAAACGCACCTCAGGCAGGCTGTTTGACCGGGGATTATAGTCATAGCCCTCCCTTGAAAGCCATGGACTGCCCCGTGAAAGAACGGGATGTTTTTCTCAACCGCCGCTTTATTTAGTAAATATCGGGACGGCAGGTTATCCATAGCATCAACGATGAGGTCAAAACCAGCTACGAGTTGGGGAATATTGGCTTCGGTTATAGTTTCGTTTATTGCTTCTATCTTTACTCCTTGGTTTAGATTCTTGAGCTTCTCCGCAGCGGAAGCAACCTTGCTTCTGCCTATGTCTTTGTCCCAGTGCAGGACTTGCCGGTTCAAGTTGCTGAGCTGTACACTATCCCAGTCAATTATTCTTATTGTTCCCACTCCAGCCGCAGCCAAATATATGGCTACCGGAGAGCCAAGCCCCCCACCACCAGCAATAACAACCCTTGCCCTTTTGAGCCTTTCTTGCCCCTCTTCCCCGAATTCCTCAATCATTATTTGTCGGTCGTATCTTTCCAGTTCATGTTTGGTCAGCATATCTCTTAACCATTCCTTATTTAACTATATCAAGGAAAAGCAGTAGCCCAGGGTTAAAGCTAATATACTAATTACTCCTAGATAAACAAGCAGGGTTTTTCCGCCAAACTCCTTTCGCAAAACCAGGATAGTTCCCCAGCTGGTAACTGGTCCCACTAGCAACAGCACCATCCCGGCGCCAATGTTCATCCCCTGCGATATGAAGGCGTCAACCAGGGGAACACTGGCAGTAGAGCAAATATACATCATAAGCCCAAAGATTAGGCTGAATGGATACCCAAAGCCGCCGCCGAGATAATCTCCGACAAATTTTCCGACTGGTGTGATTGATACCACTAATGCTGCCAAAGCCAGGCCCAAAAGCAGCTCAGGCCCAATTTCCTTAACCATATCCACAAAGGCATATTTGAAAACATGCTTCAGCCGGTGAGTAATGTTTATGGCATGAGCCTGTAAATATTCCTCGGGGCTACTCTCAAATGTCTGCTGGCAATGAGGACAGCAAAAATGATAAACCTCCCCTTTATATTCGGTTTTAGTTGTCTCCTCCTTAATTTCTACATTCATCCCGCAAACCGGGTCGACAGCCAGCCGATTACATTGGGAAGCGAGAGCTTTAGGATTAGCCTTTATCAGATTGCCAACGAGTCCGGTGACCAGACCCATCAATATCACCGCAAAGAATATGTAAGCGGTGAACTTTATGCCGAGCAGGGCATAGCAGACTAGGAGAGCGGTTACGGAGGTGGCCGGGGTTGCCACCAGAAAGGCTAAAACGGGTCCCAGTCTTGCCCCCTTTTGATGAAGGCTTACTGCTACCGGGAGAGCACCCAAACAGCATATAGGGAGAGCCGTGCCAACGAGAGTGGAGTAGAAGAGCGGTTTTATCCCCTTCCCGCCGAGGTGTCTCTCCACCCACCCGGTAGGGACAAATTCATGAATTAACCCGCTGAGGAAGAACCCTGCTGCCAGGAAGGGTAAGACTTCAATGAGATAATTCTTGAATACTATGAAGAATTCGGCAACCAACATCTATCTCCATCAACTCAATAGAATCTTGCATAGGATTTTCAGTTACTCTGTTTCTCTTTGTTTCTCGACTAAGTCCTGTAAGGTTGTTGACTCTAACACTTTATCAATAGCTCTTTTTATCTTGGCCCAGATATATCGCGTTGGGCATGTGCTACTTTGTAAGCATAACCGGGGCTCATCAACACAATTGACCGGTGCTATTGAGCCTTCTGTAGCCCGAATAATCTCACTGAGCCTAATCTCCGCCGGTGGTTTGATTAGAATAAAACCGCCATGGGCTCCCTTAATACCTTGGACTAACCCGGCTACTCTTAGAGGGATAAACAGTTGCTCCAAATATTGTTCCGAGATTCGCTGCCTCTTGGCGATGTCTCTAATCAGGATTGGGCCCTCATCAGGGTGAAGAGCTAGGTCAATCATGGCTCTAATGGAATATCTTCCTTTGGTAGATAGTTTCATTGGACCGTCCTTATATTATTAATATTATCATTTTAGTAATATTATCCCATAAAAAAATAAAAGAGTCAAGTCTCTCTATCTGAGATTGTTTATTAACCTCACCCCCTTTATCCCCCTTCCCTTATGAAGAAAGGGGGTGAGGGGGATAGGTTGCTAAACGACCTCTCCATCTGGCACTGATAATGGACAAACTTTTACTTTTCCCCACAGTCCCATATCTTTGCCTTGAATAATAATTACTCCTGCCAAGCCCTTGATGCCCTGGGCAAACTCAATTCCGGTCGGGATGTCATTTGGTTGCGTAATCAGATTGCCTATGGCGGTAGCGGCGGCATCAGCCAAAGTAGCTGATTTGGAGACCACGACTACGGCATCGGCTCTCCCGTAGCTCAGTGAATGCCCCACTGTACCTGAAGAGGTGCAGATTCCCAGCGGTGTATCTGCTCCCTTAATTTCCAGCCCGATTTTACCGGTCAGCGGTGATTCACCGGCATAAATGCCGATGATTCTTTTGGTCTGGCTCTTCAGGTATATATCACCGCCGTTTTCTACAATTATCTCCGGGGATAAAGCCAGCAGTTCATTACCGACAAACTCAGCTATAGCTCCAGCAACCGAAGCCATAGGACCAACCCCAGCCCTGGTAGCAGCCAGTAGCATTTCTTTAGCAATATGGGGAGCATTGTCATCAACGGGGAGGGGTTCCAGAGAGGTTAGAAAATCAGGATGCCTCTCTATGTATCTTTCCAGGGTATCGCGATACTTTACCACCAGCTTCTGGGCTTTTCTTTTCAGGTTAGTTGAGGCGAAGATATATAGGTCTGTCTCTTTGACGACTACATTAAAGGGTATTAAATCTTTAGCCTTAACCCAGTGTCGATAGGTTCTCGGCTCATACATTGACTAGAAGTGCACCTCCATAGCTCGTGGAGGACAGGCTTTAATGCATAGTCCACAGGCTATGCACTTGTCATCGTGAAAAGTAACCCGTCTGGTTGCGGGGTCGAGTTCAAAGGCACCGGTGGGACAAACAGTTATGCAGGCGCCGCAGTGAGTGCATCGCTCCTCATTGCGAAGGACATCCTGGCTGAGCGACTGGATTCTCACCCCGGTTTTAGTCAGGTAGCGGATACCCTTGTCATAGTCGTTTTGTTCCCCGCTTAATTCTAATACTAAAATACCCTCCTCCTCAGGAGTGATTGAAGCCTTCAGGATATTGAAGTCAAGGTTAAACTCCTTGACCAGTCGGCTTACTATCGGTTGACCTGACAGCCGTGGTGGAAAGCGGAGAACAATTCTTTTAGAAACAGCCATTTCAATTCTCTATCGGGCGCTCCTTAAGCGGCTTAATTTTAATACCTGATTCTACACCGGGCAGGGGAGCCACCGGTTTGGTCAGCAGGAATTTGCCCGATTTTATCCACTCCTTTAAGATGGTGGCAATTTCTACCGCCCTTGGGTAGCTGGACAGAGAAGCGGTAGGCACTTCCTTGCCCCGAATCGCTATCTTGCCACTCCTCAATTGGGCATAACTGACTTCTCCCAGAATATCTGGTTTTAATTGGGGGTATGCCTGGGAATAATCCACAATAGGGGCGACAATATCACTATCGGTTACTGTAGTATATTGCAGGATTTCTTCAGAGAGTACCGGAATAGGAATTCCAACTCCAACGGTAAGGGTGCAGCCATAGCCAAGCATGCTCGTTCCTATCAGCCATCTGGGATTCATTTGCTTCAAATCACCGATTACTGCCAGAGTGCCGGCGCCGCTTCTGGGTATCCCTTTCTCGGTGCGGGGTACATTGGGGTCATGCTGAGTGCCCTGCCAGGCAACAAAGCCTGTCCCACCGCCTAAGAATATCTTGGTACCGATGCCGATAGTCTTATAATAGGGGTCATTAAACAGTGGGGAGAGCTGCCCCGCAGTGGAATAGTTAACATTGCCTAGATTTGGTTTTAGTATACCCATATAGGTATAGATTGTCTTATCCGAGAGGTTCGCCGCTACATTGTAATTTTGATAGGCATTCCTGACGTTAAATAGTACGGCATTGTTAAGGTCTTTAATGTTAATCCAGGTTTCCAGTCGTTTCCTCGGGTAACAGTCGGTGCCATAAGCGGTGGCTACCAGCCTGACATCTTTGCCCGCTACCAGTTCCTCAATTACATGCCCGCCGCCGTAATTGAATTCGCCGGGATGGATTCTATTTCGGGGGTCGTCGTCGGGGAGAGCATTAGCCCCGATGAAGACATCTACCGCAGCCAGGCCGGCATAAGCCAGGACATCATTGAGATAGACCCTGCCGCCGCCAAGCTTTATTTTGGGTTTGGAGTGTCCAATATTAAAGTAGGCGCCAGAGGAGCACATAGGACCGAAGGTGCCGGTGGTAACTACATCTACCTCCTGGGCTGCTTTTTTCGCACCCTTCTGTTGGACAATGTCTATTATCTCTTCGGCGGTAACTACCACCGCTTTGCCCTGTTGTATCTTCTCGTTTATTTCCTCAATTGTTTTTGACATACTTAAAAGATAATAATGTTAAATCTCGGACTTGTCAATCTAGGTTGAAGCTAGGCTTAATATAAGCTATAATCCTTTAGACAGGAGGCAACTTTGCTTAAAAGTCACAGTTGTGGTGAACTGAACAAGAAAGATGTGGGTGCCAGGGTGACCCTGGCTGGCTGGGTAGACCGCCGTCGAGACCATGGTGGATTAATCTTCATTGACCTGAGAGATAGAGAGGGTATAGTTCAGGTGGTATTTAACCCGGAGACATCCGAGCAGTGCCATAAAGTAGCCAACGAAATGCGCAATGAATATGTGGTCCGGGTTAGCGGTGAGGTTGCCCTCCGTCCTTCGGGGACGGAAAACCCCAAATTGACTACCGGTGATGTTGAGGTTATCGCCCAGAATACAGAGATACTCAATCCGTCCAAGACACCTCCTTTTTATATAAGTGAGGCTAATGAGGTGGATGAAAGCCTCCGTCTCAAGTATCGCTATCTCGACTTACGTCGGACTCGGATGAAGGAAAACATGCTCCTTCGTCATCGGGTGGTTAAATTCATTCGTGATTTTCTGGATGCCAGGGGGTTTATTGAAATAGAGACACCAGTCCTGATTAAGAGCACCCCTGAGGGGGCTCGTGACTACCTGGTGCCCAGTCGTCTCCACCCCGGCAAGTTTTATGCACTACCACAGTCGCCACAGCAACTCAAGCAGTTGTTAATGGTTGCCGGCATGGAGAAATACTTTCAAATAGCCAGGTGCTTCCGTGATGAGGACACCCGTGCCGACCGTCAGCCCGAGTTCACCCAGCTTGACCTGGAAATGAGCTTTGTTGAGGAGGATGATATTCTCAACCTGCACGAGGAGCTTTTCACTTCAATGGTGGAGACGATTAAACCCGAGATGTGGGTGGTAAAACCCTTCCCCAAGCTTACCTATGATGAGGCGATGGAGCGTTACGGCACGGATAAGCCTGATTTGCGC
>CAYRNL010000019.1:5326-9510 GCA_964425705.1 uncultured Dehalococcoidales bacterium | reverse complement strand
AGCAGCGGACTGAAAATCCGCGTGTCCCCAGTTCGATTCTGGGCCTCGGCACCAGTAAAATAGGCGGAAGTAGTTCAGCGGTAGAATGCTTCCTTGCCAAGGAAGAGGTCGCGAGTTCGAATCTCGTCTTCCGCTCCATATAGAAAATCAAGCCGAAGTGGCGGAATAGGCAGACGCGACAGTCTCAAAAACTGTTGAAGGGCAACCTTCATGTCGGTTCGAGCCCGACCTTCGGCACCATGTACTGCCGAGTTGTGTAGCGGTAGCACGGAGGACTTTGAATCCTCTAGCCCTGGTTCGAATCCAGGCTCGGCAGCCAGATATTATATCCAACGCTCCCGAGTAGCTCAGTGGTAGAGCGGGCGGCTGTTAACCGCTTGGTCGTAGGTTCGAATCCTACCTCGGGAGCCATTTTATTTTTATTGGGCTAATTGACAGATAAACCCAACTTACCTACAATGCCACTGGGAGGGGTAAATTGGCGGGGAGCAAAGAGCGAACCTACTATAAGGCAGTGCGGCGGGCATCGGCAGCACTTAACTCTGACACAGCACTAAAACAAACCCTGGACACCATTGTCCGGGCTACAGCCAGAGCCATGAAGGCTGGTGTCTCGCTGGTATTACCCGACGCTACCAGAAAGAAGCTGATACATAGCTCCTCGTGGGGATTACCTCAGTCCTACCTGCACAAGAACATGCTGGACGCTGATAAGAGTATGGCGGAGGTGATGGAGGGACAGGTAGTAACCATTACTGATGTCAGTCAGGATAGCCGTGTCCAGTACCCTGAGCCAGCAGCTAAGGCTGGCATCACCTCCATGCTAGGTGTGCCCCTTACCGTCAATGGTAAGGTGATGGGCAGCCTCAGAGTCTATACCAGAGAACCTAACGAATTCAGCAATGAAGACACCAACTTTGTAACCACCATGGCTAACCTGGCATCAGTGGCTATTCAGCGTGACGCTATCCGCTATGAAAAGGAAGCACCACAAGAAATCAGCCAGGCTGAAGCTGAGGCAATGGCGTTACGCCAGGCCCGAACCGCAACCTTCGCTCACCCCAGCGAAGAAGAGTTTGCCCATATACTGGACTTCTACAATATAGAGTGGGTATACGAGCCCCATTCCTTCCCCCTGAACTGGGAAGGTGACCGAATAACCGAGATGTTCACTCCTGACTTCTACCTGCCAGGACTTAACCTGTATGTAGAGCTTACCACTCTCAAGCAGAGTCTGGTCACTGAAAAGAACCGCAAGCTACGCCGTCTCCGGCAACTATACCCCGAAGTCAAGATAACTTTACTCTACAAGAAGGATTTTGACCGCTTGCTGGCAAAGTTCGGCTATGGTCCGCTCGCCCAAGCCCGAGGCCACGGTGTCAGCCGGGTGCTATACTCCAGTGCCAAAATTCACCAGCGGGCACATAAGCTAGCAGAGCAGATATCTCAAGACTATGCTGACCGCCGTCCCCTGATGGTGGGTGTTCTGCGAGGCGTCTTCTGCTTTATGTCTGACCTTGTCCGCCAGATAACCATCCCTCTTGACATAGAGTTCATGGCGATATCCTACTACAGTGGTGAGGATAGTTCCGCAGTCAAGATAACCAAAGATATGGACCTAAGTGTAACCGGCAGGCATGTTATCATGGTTGAGGATATCGTAGACACGGGTATGACCCTAAGCTACATACTCAACTACCTCCGAACCAAGGAACCAGCAAGTCTCGCTGTATGCACTTTACTGGACAAGCGGGTGCGTCGCCTCGTGGATGTACCCCTGGATTACATTGGATTTAAGGTGCCTGACGAATTCGTAGTGGGTTACGGGCTGGACTACGGAGAAGAATACCGGAACCTGCCTTTTATCGGTATCTTGGAAACAGAGGAATCAGGAGCAAAAGAAAGCGATTAAAGTTCTATATAAAAAAGCGTCCCAGGTAACCTTAACTCACTCGGGACACTTCGCTTCCGTTGCTCCCTTTCGGTTTACACCTACTTGGTCACTCCTTCCTCGACCCATCCCCTTGTCTCAATCACCTGGGACAGTGTTACTATAGCACACTCTTCCCAATTTGTCAAGATAACTCGGCTTGGTAAAAAACAAAACCTCAAACATTGCCAAACAAACAACAAACTTATTAAATCACCAAAACTCTCCCGTTCTACCTTTTTTAGCCATTATCAGCCGTAGCATCTTAGCCAAAAATGCAACCTTGACCACCAGGTGCTTTAACACTACAATCTAAAGGTTGAGAGCTGTTGCTACCAGTGATATGAGATATGTCATAAACATAGAATGAATTTTACAGGAGGCAGGAGGTGAAAGTTGTAACCGCTCAGGAGCTAAAAGACACGGCAACTAAAATTTTAACCTCAGCCGGAGTAACAGAGAGTGAAGCTACCTTAGTTGCTGACCACCTGGCTGAGGCAAACCTTAAGGGACGTGATTCTCACGGTATTTCCCGCCTGGTAGGGCTTATCAAGGGAATAGAGAAAAAGTCCATCAATCCCAAGACAAGCGTAAAAGTTGTCCAGGAAACCCCGGCTATGGCTCTACTGGATGCGAACCACAGCATCGGGCAAATCGTAGCTATGAAGGCTATGAATATGGCTGTGGAAAAAGCACATAAAGTGGGCATAGGTATCGTCAGTATGAGAAATGCTTCTCACATCGGCTTCCTCGGTTACTATGCCGACCAGGCAGCTAAGCAGGGAACAATCGGCATCATCTTTACCAACACCGAACCCGCTATGAGCGCATCGGGAGGCGCCGAGCCTGTTCTGGGCACCAATCCCATATGCATTGGCATCCCAAGCAAAACAGAGCCCATGGTAATTGATATGGCTACCAGTGTAGTTGCCCGGGGTAAGATTATAGAATACGAACGGGATGGTAAACCTATTCCCAAGGGATGGGCGATTGACAGAGAAGGACTGGATACCGAGGACCCAACCGCAGCACTGGCTGGCTCCCTGCTCCCCATCGCCGGGCCCAAGGGCTACTGCCTGGCTTTTGCCTTTGATATTTTAACCGGCGCTCTTGCCGGTGCCTCATTAGGAAAAGATGTTAAAGGCACGGTACATGCCGAAGAAGTCTGCACCAAGGGTGACCTCTTCCTTGCTATTGACCCCCAGCTGTTCAACGGCTCCCAGGACTTCCTGAACAGAGTGGAAAGATTAGGGGAACAGGTCAAATCCAGCAAGAAAGCTCCCGGCGTTACCCGGATTCTTCTACCAGGCGACCCGGAACTAATGACCCGTGAGAAGAGAGCAAAAGAAGGCATACCGGTAAACGAGAAGTTGTGGCAGCAACTCCTTGAGATGAAGGGATAAATTCCCTTACCAGCTTTAGCCACGGATAAATAAACCCGCCGGAGGAAAAGGCTATGCCCAGAGAACAACCAGTAGTTAATGCCGCAGTACAGAAAGCCATAGCAGAGGCAGAGGTAGACACCTATGCTATTGTCAACCTGAGTGAGCTGACGGGGACAGCGCTGGAAAAAGCAGCACGGAAATTGTTACCGGAAACGTGCTCCATTGTCGTTCTGGCTATGGAAATTCACCCCGAGATTTTATCAATGGTAATACCGAGAAAGGAAATAGGTACAGCTTCACTTCGCGACCTATTCGCTCCTCACCTAGAGCACCTCAATGGTCGAATTACCAGGGGCTGCCACGATGTTGCCAGCGCCAGCCACGAGCAGGGATTTAAAGCTTTAATACTCCCACCTATCGGCTGTCCCACCGATGCTAGATTCCTGGAATCTGTATTCTCGTTCAAACATGCCGCTCAGGCTGCTAAATTGGGCACTATTGGCTGGAATGGCCTGCTTATCACCGATAAGTACGGACCAAGAGTAAGATTGGGTTGTGTGCTTACCGAGGCGTGTCTGGAACCAACTTCAGGGTCAATCCCCACCTTTGACTGCAACAAGTGCCAAATTTGTGTTCGGAAATGTCCAGCTCATGCTATTGCCAAACCTTCCAAAAATCAGCAATATTCCATCAACAAGTTTGCCTGTAACACTTTTCGCAATGCTGCCGGAGAATGCAGCGAGTGTATGCGCCTCTGCCCGATGGCAGGCAAGTAACAATTACGATAACCGAAAAAGCCCACGCTCAAAAGAACGTGGGCTTCACCACTTATAAAACCTTGGTTATGTTTGCCTTAAGCCTTTTTCAGT
>CAYRNL010000019.1:0-5226 GCA_964425705.1 uncultured Dehalococcoidales bacterium | reverse complement strand
GTGGGCTTCACCACTTATAAAACCTTGGTTATGTTTGCCTTAAGCCTTTTTCAGTTTCTTAGCCTCAGCAACACCGGCATCTACAGCCTTCAGATTTAACTCCTCTGTCCCCGCTTTTACACCCGTCTCAACCGATTTTTTCACGGCATCAAGAGGCAGGACATCGGTCAAACCAACAAGGGCGCCGACCATAACCATATTGGCTACAATCCTTCTCCCCAGACCTTCGGCGATAGATACTGCCTGAATCGGGTAGAATGTGGCATTAACATCTTTGGGTACATCTAAGATGAGGCCAGAGTCATAGATGACAATTCCGCCGGGTTTGACATCTTTAAGATATCTAGTTAGTGCTGCTCCCCCCATAGCCAGCAGGATATCATTTCTGCCCGAAATCACTGCGGGGTAATCAATCGTCTCATCGGAGATAATAACCTCGGAACGGCTTGCTCCTCCTCTTGCCTCAGTACCATAAGATTGCCTCTGCACTGCCTCCTTGCCGGCATACAACACGGCAGCTCTAGCCAAAATTGTCCCGGCCAGAATTAGCCCCTGACCACCAAAGCCAGCTAACCTGATTTCTTTTCGCATCTCAAACTAGCTCCTTTTAGCTTTCTCAAACAATTCGGCATACCGGTCAACCAGACTAGGCTTTTCCACATCAATATACTCGCCAACTATTATTTTACTTCTTAACTCCTCACTGGTCATCGTTTCAGCCTTCTTCAAGTCAACGGTATTTTGTTGAGTCCACATAGCCAATTTTACCGGGTCGCCGAGCTTAAGAGCATATCTACCAAACTGGGTGGGACAAGGGCTAAAAATTTCTATATAGGAAAAGCCATTCCTGGTCAGCCCCTTCTTGAGGGAAGTAGCTATGCGTTTGGGTTGGAAGGCAGTCCAACGACAAGCATATGACGCACCAGCCGCCGCCGCTAGCTTGGCACCATCAAAAGGCTCCTCAATGCTACCATAGGGGCTGGTCTGGGTTTGGTAACCCACCGGGGTGGTGGGAGCCACCTGCCCTCCGGTCATGCCATATATCTGGTTATTGAACATTACCACGGTAATGGGGACATTTCGCCGACAGGCATGGATGAAATGGTTGCCACCAATGGATAGGCAGTCGCCGTCTCCGGTATAGACCATCACTGTTAACTCGGGACGAGCTAACTTAATCCCGGTAGCCATAGCCAGCGGTCTGCCATGGGTAGCATCAATGCAATCCCCCTTCCAGACAGCATAGGGAAGCCGGCTGCTGCAACCAACGCCAGTAACCCAGGTAAACTTTTGGGGGTCTATACCGAGTTCGTCAATAGCCATTAAGGTGTATTTCATCACCATCCCTATCCCGCACCCAGGACAGGCGAGATGAGGCATCCGGTCAACTCTAAAGTATTTTTCAACCAGCGGATGTATTTTTGTCTCGGTTACCATAACTTCACCCCTTACTACTCACAGCCGTATGTTGTTTTATGGCATCCACCACCTCATATGGTGTATGCATCTCAACACCGGCTTTGCCAATATGTATTACCTCGGCTTTACCTAACGAGGCTCGCTGGACCTCACGGGATAACTGCCCATCCAAATTGTTTTCCACAACATAAATAGTATCCGCCTGCTCCGCCAATTCGTAAATCTGCTTATCCATGAACGGCCAGAGGGTTATCAGTCGGAAAAAGCCTATCTTCCTCCCATCCGCTCTGAGGTTCTTCACCGCAGTTAATGACGACCTTGCTGAGCATCCGTAGGAAACTACCACTGATGTGGCGTCATCAAGGAAAGCCGACTCAAACTTTACCAGTTTATCGCGATTAGCGCGGACTTTCTGGATTAGTCGCCTCGCCATGCGGTCCTGGTCCTTAAGCGTGGTGGACGGGTAGCCCATCTCGTTATGAGTATACGGAGAAAGGCACAGACCATAACCGTCACCCGCTGCTGGGAAGGGGACTGAAATTGCCTCCGGGGTATCTAAATGCCCAAAGGATTTATACTCTTCTGGCGGCACTCCCGGGTCTCTTATCCGGTCAACAAGTCCAGCTTCTATCTCCTTCATCGGCGGCACCACCAACTTCTCTCTGGTGTGTCCGATAACCTCATCCATCATGAACATAACCGGGACCCTGAATATTTCAGCTAGATTAAAGGCCTCAATTACTAAATCAAATGTCTCCTGACCATTCCACGGTGCTATAGCGATGATTTCAGAGTTGCCACCATGAGGTCCATACCTGGCTTGATAGAAATCACCTTGACCAACGAGAGTAGCGACACCATTACTGGGGCCAGCTCGCTGCACATCAACGATAACCACTGGTATCTCGTTTTTGATTGCCCAGCCATAGCCATCCATGTGAACACTGCATCCCGGTCCGGAGGTGCAGGTCAGAGCCTTTAGCCCGGCAACAATAGCACCGTTAGCGGCATGCATTGAGCCAATCTCGTCCTCCATCTGTATGGCGACGCTGTCCAGCTTGGGCAACATGATAGCCATAGCTTCAGCAATCTCACTAACCGGGGTAATGGGGTAGTAGGAACAGAATCTGCACCCGGCAGCAATAGCGCCCATAGCACACGCTTCATCACCCTCAACAAAATAAACTCCCTCTTTAACAACATCAGCTGCCGTCATCATTTTTTGGCTGCCTCCTCCTTTTCCACCACAATAGCAAAGTCGGGGCAAAATAGCTCACACACACCACAGGCATTACAATTTTCTATGTGGGCTACTACCGGCATGGGAAACCCGCGCTTATTCAATCTGGTTGAAGGCTCAAGCACATTTTTGGGGCAAAAGTGTATACACAGGTTACAACCTTTACAGTAGTCCTCATTAATGTAAATCTTTGCCATAAAATACTTGCCCCCCCTTTAATTATTACTTCATCTTCTGCACGGCTGCTTTCAGAGTGTCGCCGCGCAGTCCGCATCTTAGCGCTTCCAGAGCCAAGATATCCTCAGGTGGTACATTACCGATGTTAACATTGGCACCAAATCTGCGGATAAGGAACAACTGCTGGTTCTTGATGGCTGCTTCCCAAATCAGGTCATTGGGGTCACTGACACCAGCGATAAGTGCATCTACCTCAGATTCTTTCACCGCTCCTGTGGCATCATAAATGCCCACGCCTTTACTGGCTTCACGCGCTTCAACAATGACTTTAAAGACCCCGAGAGCAAGGTCGTGCTTGATTATCTTGTGCTTTACCTCAAGAGAGGGGTCATCCTTCGGGTCCTTCTTGCCTACCTCAGAGATTACCTTAAAGCCCATATCCTGTGCTTTGACAATTGCCTCTTTGCGAACTTTCAGAGACATCTCAATAGTGCCGTCGGATACCTCTATGGCGCTGAAGCCGAGCTCTTTGCACCTTTTCAGGTACTGGTCATAGCAGCCCTCGGCTATGGCTGCTTCCAGGAAAGTACCACCGGGATAGACATCTACATCGTAGCTCTTTATTAATTCGTTTTTCTCCTTGAGGAGCCTGCTATCAATGAACGCAGCCGTGCCGAATGTATTCTTAACGGAGTCAATGTAATCAGCGGCTGTTTCCATCAAATCTTCGGTAGCATTAAGACCAAACCCCTTCTCAATGACCATTGTATAGCCTTTGGTACGCGGTTTGGCACTCCTCTCTGGAACTGGGATTGGAACATAGCCTTCCCATGCTTTCTTCATATCATACCTCCTTTAAACATTTTGTCGGGCAAGCCAATATTGTCTTGGCTCTCTTTATCTCGGTAACCTCACCTGAAGCAAGCTTCTGCATTGCTTTCAGGCGCTTCTGCATAAGGTCGGGGCTGTCCAAACAGCCTACAGTGAAGGAATCGTAGAGAAGAATTGTTTGGGCAATCTTCTCGGAAGCATTATCAAAAAGCGCTTTTAGAAGCTTGCGTTTATCGGTGACATCACCAAAAATAGCCTCCTGGCGACCCTCCTCTATCTTAGGGAAAAGCAGGGTTACTTTAGGGTTAACCAAAACATCCTCGCCAGTAGCCTTACTGCTCAAATCAATGGCTATCTTGGTCCCCCATACATCCTTAACCTCAGGCAGTTTCAGATTCAGCAACCGGGGCACTTCGGGGAAATCATAAACAAAATTACCGATGCGCACATTATCAATAAGCGAACCTTTGAAGAAAAGGCATTTATTATCTTCAAACTTAAGATGGGTCATCTCAGTACTGAACATCTGATAGTCTCGCTTCAAACCCTCCAGCAGCAGGCATGTCTTGCCAGCTCCGGGACCACCGACGAGAAGGAAAAGCTCATTTTCAGAAGGGTTGTACATTGCCGAGGAATGGAAAGTGAAAATATCGTGGTATCTTTCCAGGGTAACCAAGGAGTATCTGAAGAAAAGTCCAAGGTTACCAAAAAGGCTGTACCGCCTATCTGTCATCCTGGCATCAAGCTGGCTAATGTTGCCCACCACCCGCACCTCTTTGTCAGTTACCGTTACAGTCGGAGGTACATTGTCAACATCATATACATAGAAATAAGCATCTAGGTCATCACTGAAGGGAATTTCGTCAACGCGGTAAATATCAGTTAGTAGACACTGGATAACATTGGGGTTCTCAAAAAACTCGGGGGTAAAGATTAGGTCTCGTTTATTGGAAATTAAGCCAAATCTAGCTTTAACAATTTGAACGGCACGAGTATATAATTCTTGTGCCACAAGCACACCCTCTTACTGACATTATATTTTTAAACTGATGATTGACCTGGTGCATTTCAAATCATACCCTGTCCCTCACCCTATTGTCAAACAAAGCACGGGCAAACATGGTGAGCTAAACACCTTTGAATTATAAGGGGCAAAATTACTCGTAGCTATGATACTGCTTCTTAATAAACCAAGTGGTGGGCGGTACCGTACAATAGACAGAACTTTCGAGCTAGCCTTCAGCCTATGATATAGGGATTTAGAACTCCGGGGCAGATCCAAGTCGCGGGAGTCTCATCTCATCCTGCGGCATGGGCACGAGGTGCGGTAAAACTGGACAGGATAATTTTACCGTCCCCGAATTCAACGCCACAGCTTTTGCCTGTGGATTTCGGTTTTACCACAGCTGCCTAGACTTATTCTACAATGAGTGATGGCTCTGACAATGCACAACTAGCTTTTGTTACCCAACAATTGCCTCTTAAGTTAAATTAGATAAGCGCTAGATAATCCGCCCTCCGGAAGGCGACGAAGCTCGAAGAAACCTTCTAACATTGAG
>CAYRNL010000018.1:0-9788 GCA_964425705.1 uncultured Dehalococcoidales bacterium | reverse complement strand
ACTATCGGAATCAGACAGATAAACCGCAGAATGTCGTTCCCCTTGTTCACCAGGCAGTGGTGCTCGTCAGGGGGAATAAAGACAACACTATCTTTAGCTATCGGAGTTTCTCCCTGCTCACTGACAGCTACCCCTTTACCAGAAAGAACAAATATTTCGTGTTCCCAGGGGTGAGAATGGGATGGGCTTGAGCTACCCGGCTTAACTTCAAAGACACGCATCTGAAAGTTAGGTGCCCCATCATCCTCCCCTATTACCACCCGCATAGCTACCCCGGGTAGCTCTTCGCTAGCTTTAACATCAAGATAATGCTTTACTTTCATTCATAACCTCCTTGTTTACCATTGCTCCCATTATACCAGCTAGAGACTGTTTGGCAACCTATCCCCCTAACCCCCTTCCTTTACCAAGAGAAGTAAGTGAAATCTAAAATTCCAAGCACGAAACTCTAAACAAGTTCAAAACACGAATTACCAAAACTCAAAACCAGACCCTCAGGTTCAGGGCTTACTTCTGGGAGACAGTTTAAAATCCTATCCCCCTTTGTCCCCCTTCCCCTTATCAAGGGGAAGGGGGAGTTGGGTTGAGAGGGGGCTTTGCCCCCTCTTCTACTTATCTCCCTCTCTCCTTTGAATGGGCAACTATGTGGGGTGTTTAAGAGGGGCGTTAGCCCCTCTTTCAGAACTATCTCCCCCTCTCCTAAATAGGAGAGGGGGATTAAGGGGGTGAGGTAGAGAAATAATCCCCTATTCAATGCTAGATATGGAGCCACTTTTGCTTTATAATCAGTATTAAGTTTGCATATGAAAATAGACAGCCAGCAAAAGGTGGGAGCAGTCATTGTAGCCGCTGGTTCAAGCCAGCGGATGGGCGGGCTGGATAAGATGTCCGCCCCAATCGGAGGCAGACCGGTTTTGACCCGGGTGATTGATGTCTTCCACCGATGTCAGGCGATTGACCAGATTGTAGTGGTGGTAACCGAAAACAACATTGAGTGGTGCCGACGGCTGGTAGCCGAGCAGGATTGGGCAAAAATAACCGATATCTGCCCCGGGGGCGAGCGTCGGCAGGACTCGGTAGCCATTGGGCTGAGCCGACTCAAGGACTGCCACTGGGTAGTAATCCACGATGGAGCCCGACCGTTACTGACTGAAGATTTAATCCAACAGGGACTAACCGAGGCTAAAGAAACCGGTGCGGCTGTGGCTGCCGTGCCTGTTACCGATACCATCAAGCTGGCTGGGGATGATTGGCTCGTCCAGCAGACACTACCTAGACCCAATCTGTGGACAGTGCAAACCCCCCAGGTATTTCGTTTTGATATAATAACCCAAGCCTATCACCAGGCAAATGGTGATGCAACCGACGATGCGTCACTGGTAGAGCAGTTGGGCTACAAGGTTAAACTGTATATGGGCTCGTATGATAATATAAAGATAACCACCCCCGAAGACATGGCTGTGGCTGAGGTTTTAGTCAAGAAATATGGAAAATAAGACTCGTATTGGCATAGGCTATGATGTCCATCCCCTGACCCCGGGACGCCGACTGGTACTGGGTGGAGTGAATATACCCTTTGATAAGGGGCTTGACGGCTGGAGTGACGCCGATGTGCTGACCCATGCCATTATTGATGCCCTGCTCGGAGCTGCCGCTCTGGGAGATATAGGTAATCACTTCCCACCCGGCGAGCCACAATATAAGGACATTTCCAGCCTGACACTACTCAAGAAGGTAAAGGACGAGCTGACAGAAAGTGGCTGGCAGGTGGCTAATGTTGACGCTACCATTGTGGCGGAAGAGCCCAAACTGGGAGGCTTTATTAACCAGATGCGGCATCAGCTCAGCCAGACGCTGGGTATTGCTCCCGGTCAGGTGAGCGTGAAGGCGAGTACCTCAGAGGGGCTGGGGTTTGTCGGTCAGGGGAAGGGAATTACGACTCACGCCGTAGCCTTAATACAGAAAATGCCTTAATAAGATGATTAGGATTTACCATGTTTAGATGTGCAATAATCACGATAACTATTCGCCTTCCCTGGATATTGGACTGCATCTGTCCCCAGCCCCGGTCTATCGGGGCAACAGGCACGAAGTTTTAGTTGGGGAAGGAGATAGGTTCAATGTCGCTTATTGCTAGCATTAGAAAAGATATAAAGTCTATTTTTGACCATGACCCGGCAGCGGTCAGCACCTTAGAAATACTGCTGACCTACCCCGGATTCCACGCCCGTCAGCTTCATCGTTTAGCCCACACCCTATTCCGGTGGCATATTCCGCTATTACCCCGGCTGGTGTCTCACACCAACCGATTCTTCACCGGCATTGAAATTCACCCCGGAGCCAAGATTGGCGATGGTCTCTGCATTGACCATGGTATGGGAGTAGTCATCGGTGAGACCTCAGTAATTGGGAATAATGTTACCCTATACCAGGGGGTAACCCTGGGCGGTGCCAGCCACCAGCGGGCAAAGCGTCACCCCACTCTGGGTAACAATGTCGTGGTCGGTGTTGGCGCTCAGCTTATTGGTGATATCACCATCGGAGATAACGCCAAGGTTGGTGCCGGCTCGGTCGTCATAACCTCAGTACCGGCTAATGCTACTGTGGTGGGAGTGCCGGGACGGGTGGTCGCCCTCAGAAACCCGGATACCGATACCGTAGAAAAATTGCCCGACCCGGTAGGCGAAAGACTGGATTCACTGGAGAAAAAAATAATGGAACTAGAAAAGCGTTTCGCCAAAGGGAAAGGAAGCCAAGAATGAAGGTATATAACACCCTTTCCGGACAAAAGGAGGAGTTTCTACCTCAGAGCGACGAAGTCAAGATGTATGTCTGCGGGGTTACCCCCTATGACCACTGCCACATCGGGCACGCTATGAGTTATGTCATCTTCGATGTTATCAAACGCTACCTGGAGTTTCGCGGCTATAAGGTAAAGTATGTGCAGAATATCACCGATATTGACGACAAGATTATAGACCGGGCTAATAAGCTTGGTATCTCGACTCAGGAGCTAGCTGGAAAATTCACTGATAGCTACTTTGCTGATATGGATGCCCTGAACATCAGGCGAGCTGACATCTATCCCAGAGCCACCGAGGAGATACCCAAAATCACTGAGGTAATACAGGGGCTGGTAGACAAAGGGTATGCCTACCCGGCACAGGGAAGCGTCTATTTAAGGGTGAGAAATGTTGCCGACTACGGCAAGCTGTCCCACCGCACCCTGGAGTCTATGATGACTGAATGTAACATAGAGTTTGAGAAGGAAAAGGAAGACCCCATGGACTTCGTTCTATGGAAGGCAGCCAAGCCGGGGGAGCCATCCTGGGAAAGCCCCTGGGGCAAGGGTAGACCGGGCTGGCACATTGAGTGCAGTGCTATATCCTTGAAATACCTGGGGGATACCCTTGACATTCACGGCGGGGGGCAGGACCTGATTTTCCCCCACCACGAGAACGAGATAGCCCAGTCGGAGAGCTTTACCGGCAAGAAGCCATTTGTTAAGTACTGGCTGCATAATGGGTTACTCCAGCTTGGCGAAGACAAGATGAGCAAGTCTCTGGGCAACCTGATAACCATTAAACAGGCACTGGAAAAGTATAGCCCAGACGCCATCCGTATTTTCATCCTGAGCTCCCATTACCGCAGCCCCCTCACCTACTCCGAGGAGGCAATAGAGGCAGCGGAGAAAGGAACCGACAGGTTGCGACAGACGCTTCACAGTGAAAGCGAGGGAAACAAAGCCGCTGAGAAAACAGAGGCTGAATCTTACCGCCAGCGATTTATTGAGGCGATGGACGATGATTTTAACACGGCGCAAGCCCTCGCCACCCTTTTTGATTTAACCCGGGAGATTAACCGGGCTGATGAAGCAGCATGCGAGTCTGAAGAGGCGCGAAAGTTACTACAGGAACTTGGTGGTATACTTGGCTTAACCTTTAAGGAGCCGGAGATGCCACCTCTTGAAGTTGAGCCACTACGACAGCTACTGATTTCAATAAATAAGTGGCGTCTGGAAGCCGGTTTGAAAGAAATACCCGTTGACGAGCTGCCTGATGATGTTGAGCCTTTGATGGAGCTTATAACTTCCACGAGAAGTGGTCTTCGGGATAAAGAACTATGGGAGTATGCCGATAAAATTCGGGACAGGCTGGTAGAGCTTGACATAGCCCTTGAGGACACCCCCAAAGGAACAGTCTGGAAGCGCAAGCGGTAACATGGATATGGTGTCAAGATGACAGAATGGACGAAGAAAGACATCCTCTGGGGCACGCTCATCACAATAGTGTGTATCGTCTGTTTTCCTATCAATCCTCTTGTCTTAACCGGTGTCCTGGAAACGAGTTCTTATCCAGCACTATTTATTACAGGGTGGGTGGTCTGGGCACTTGGTATGGTACTGGTAATGGCACCCATAATTATGTTTCCACGCCGAGGTGGAGTTCCTAAGGGAAAACCATTCGTGTACACCACACGCCTGGTGGACACGGGAATCTACGCCGTGGTTAGACACCCGCAATACCTGGGCGGCATTCTAGCAATCTTCATCACTACCCTGCTGTGGTACCCACACTGGTTATTCGGGATACTTGGTACTGCTGGTGCAGCAATTTGCTACATAAGCGCCAGAGAGGAAGAACGAAAACTAGTTCAGAAATTCGGCAACGACTACATACAATACATGCAAAGGGTCCCCAGAATGAATATTCTGTTGGGTATTAAACGAGTGATACGCCGTAAATCGACAAGGTAACGATGTGGCAAAATGCCGCTGAGGTGCTGTCTTACGGGACAGGAGTAACAGTGGACTAATAAGTTCATCAAGCTGCTACCGCCTGGTTAGCCAAGACCACAGAGAGCGCCAGGGCTTTAACTTAATAAACCCGGTAGGTAGTTCCAGTTCTATCCTATCACTTACCGGCAACATATTAACCCTGTTTATTTCCTCTCTCAACAAGGATAGCTCTTCAAGATTGCCACCAGCCAATATATCATCAATCCGATGCATTAACTCTGAAGCTGCTTTAACACGCTGTTCCCCTGTTTCCGCCATCTGTTTAGAGATAAGCCCGTATTTTGCCTTCAGGCGGTTGAGATGCAACATGGCATCATAGGCAACCTCGGTAATCTGCTGGCGTGTCATCCAGTCTGTCTCGTAGTTCAGAGCATACTTCCAGCTTGGTGATAACAGAGCCTGCCGATGCTCCTCCAGAGTTCGGAAAAGAACATGATAACCATAGCGTTGAGGATGCTCAAAAGCAAGACTGCCCGGGTCAAGAAAGGGCGACAGGGGAGCAACAAACAGCGAAAGCCGTTTATCTCCCTTAAACTTTTGGAGCAGGTAATCGCAATAGTCAATGGTATCCATTACCGACTGTTGGGTCTGATGGGGAAGCCCAATCATAAAAAACACATCCAGTCGTCCGCAACCGGCGTTCAGGGCATCACCCAGAGTCCGCTCCAGGTCTTCATTAGAATAGTGCCTGCCGGCAGCCTTCCTCACCTCGGGGTCGTGGGATTCGGGGGAAATCTCCAGACAAAAATTGGGGCAGGAGCGGCTTACCTGATTCAGAAAATCCTTGGTAGCCGGAGAGAACAACTCCAGGATAAACTGATTTTTCACTCCCTCCTTTTCAAGCAAACGCAAAAGCTCATACGCATAGTCCTCTCCAGGTTGACGTATGTCACCCAGAATAAATATGGGACCATTGCTGAAACGCTCAATCTGCTTTATATCCCTGGCTACCGATGGCAAAGGGCGAAACACAACTTTTTTACGATTAAGATAACAGCGAAAAGCAGCAGATGACCCCCCGCAGATAACACAATTCTCAGAGCAACCACGGCAGGTAAACACCGCCGTAAGGGGATAGCGGAGCCAGTCCTTAAAAGGGAGATAGCTCAAAAGGTCACGGTATCTGATTACTGAACCTACAACATTACCATAATGACCGACCATAACATTACCGAGGTCAGCAGGAACATGAGAGAACGGGTTCTCCCGTACTCTGCCCCGCTCATCTCGCCAGACCAAATTAGGCACAGCCTCAGGCTCGCTCCCCTTCTTCAAACATTCCATCAGCTGGCGGAGGGGTTCTTCAGTAGAATCACCTCTCATCACATAGTCCACCTCAGGATACTGGATTAACTCCCGATAGAAATAAGAGGAGGAAAACCCACCGAACATCACTTTTGACTCAGGGTGATATTTCTTAACAAGCTTCGCCACTTCAATAGCTCCGTGGCTATGCACCAGCCAGTGCAAATCAATGCCAAAAATCGGCGATTTCAGACGCTTTATCGCTGCCTCAGCACTAAATTTCCTATCCCTCATCATACGCACCGCAAGGTTGACGATACGCACCCGATAACCGGCACGCTCCAGGTATTCCGCAATGCTGGTAAAACCAATAGGGAACATCTCAAAAACATAAGAGGGTGGAATCTGCTCGCTAACTGGTCCGTAAAGAATTGTTTTTTGTCGGAAGTCATACACGCTGGGTGCGTGGAGCAAAATCAGGTCAACTGACATTAGGTTACCACCAATCTACTAACAATATAGCCAATGCCCAGTAGCAATTGGGTTAACAGGACAACCAGAACATTATTCGCCATCGCCGGCACTATCATCTCCTCATATCTCAGGGCACCCTGAATTGCCTTTATGGCAAAGGGTATGGTTAACAAGGCTATCAAGGAAAAGAGGGGCATCATTCCCGCAGCCACACCACCTACTATCCACAGATAAATTGCTACCGTCAGCGCTGAATATATTATGCTCGTCTTGGCTTTGCCGATAAGTATAGGCATAGTTCTTCTGCCCGCCTTCATATCGGCTTCCGTATCGGGAAACTCATTTAATAGAAGAAGGTTATACACCAGAATCCCTGAGGGTATGGCAGCAACGACTGCCGGCCAGGTATAAGTAGCAGTCTGAACAAAATAAAAACCCATAATTGGTAAAGCACCCATCCCCACCCCAGGAGCCCACTCCGGCCATCCCAGCCTGGTTATTAGCGGTGTATAAAGTAGAATGCATATTGCACCTATCGCCAGCAGAGGCAACAGAAGCCACCCTCTAACCACCACAAAATAAACACCTATGGGCACTGCCAGCAGGAAAGATACCAGCCCCAACCACAAAACCTGCTTCGGACTCATCAGGGACGGAGGAAGAATACCACTGCCACCACTGAAAGGAGTCCGCCTAGTCTCCAAATCTATCCCGCTTTTATAGTCAAAGTAATCATTGAGGGTATTGGCGCTGATATGACACAAAAGCAAACCGATAAAAGCCAGTAAAGCATAGCCCAGATGAAAGGCACCATCGTACCAGGCAATGCAGGTGCCCAGGAAAGCTAATACAACGGAGAGAAGCAAAAACTGAGGCCTGGTCTCAAGAAACCATATCTTCAGCTTCACTTCTTGCTATGAGCCCTTTCAACATGCTTCTGCCAGCACTTCTCATGCACATAAACGGTACACTCAGCACAATAGTAAATATGGGCTCTGCCTTCTTTACCGCAAACAGGGCATTTCATTGGCCACCTCCCTGAGATTATTCCCTACCTCACCCCTGTTCCCCCCTCTCCTTTGGCCGAGGGGATGAAAGGCAAAGCTTTTGTGCACCCCAGAACTAGAAACAAATGCTTTAGTCTAATCACGGGCGAAAACTGCTACTATAAAAAATCACCTGGAATAGTTTGTTTGATTTCTTTAACGACATCTTCAGGGAGAATGGGATTTTCTCCTGCCCTAGCATTTTGTTCAACCTGTGAAGGTCGTTTCGCTCCAGGGATTACGCAAGTAACTGCCGGATTTGACAGCACAAATTTGAGTGCTAACTCAGCTGTAGACAGCTGCATCTTCTCACCGATTGCCCTGAGTCTATTTACATAATCAATTCCCAACTTTAGTTTTTCAAGCGGCAAGGATTTGCTTCTGTGGTCTGTATCTTCAAATACCGTTTTTTCTGTAAATTTACCCGTAAGCAGTCCACTGCCAAGAGGCAATCGGACAATGATTCCGATATTCTTTTCTTTGGCTAAAGGAAGCAGTTTGTCCTCGCTGGCTCTACTAAATATATTATAACCGATTTGTAATACGTCAACCCTATTATTGTTGATTAATTCAATTCCCTCTTCCGGCTTAATAATAGAAACTCCAATGAATCTTATTTTGTGAGATTTCTTAAGTTCATCCAGTGTTTCCCACACAGAACTACTTTCAATAATTTCCATGCCTACAGTTGGATTTTGAGGGTGTAATTGATAAACATCAATTACCTGTCGGCGGAGCCTTCTTAAACTGCTTGCACAAGCCATTAACAGATAATCATGGTCAAAGTTCTTCTGTGATGGGAACGGATCACGCCTCTGGTTGCCGGCTTTTGTTGCCACAAAGCAATTTGAATGCTTGGCCTGAAGAACCTGACCTATGAGACACTCACTGTGACCTGCACCATAAGCATCTGCGGTATCAATCAAGTTAATACCCAGGTCAATGGCTTTTTCTATGGCAGCAAGAGATTCAAAGTCATCTGTTTTGCCGTAACCTAGGGGAATGCCGCCAATATTATACCCGCCACCAATGGCCCATCCACCAAATCCAACTACGGAGACTTTAAGTCCAGTTCTTCCAAGTGTTCTAAATTCCATACATTTTACCTCTCATTATTAGCTTAATGACATATCATAAATTGGTCAACAAAGCTATTTTGCACTCACGAGCGTTCCAATTCCTACAACTTCCAATCTCTTCATCATGGTGGGTGGCTAGACGATACATAACATTGGCAGCAGCTCTTGAGGCAAACACTTCCTTGCCTGTCATTTCTCAGGTTAACTTACCACCCATTATCAAGTTAATTGACCACCCTGAGTGCACTATTAAATTGGGTATTACACGGTTACCACCTCCTTTTCAAGGGGCTTTATCGGGACGAAGCTCCTCTCTAAAGTCCCTCCCCTCTCCTTGATAAGGAAAGGGGGATTTAGGGGGTGAGGTTTCAATAAATAATCCCGATTACTAACTAATCCTGAGGGTTATTATGGAAACACTGATAAATAGAATCACCAGGGCGACGGTAATCTTAAATAATGTTTTTTCCATGCCCCGTCTGGTTCGATACACTGTGCTAGGTTGACCAAAGATACCACCCAGACCTCCACCCCGAACCTGAAGCAAAACAGCCAGTATCAAAGCTACTGCTAATACTATCTGGGCTATATTAAGGTAGGTCTGCATTTTCTATCCTTCCTCTAGCTTTTTTTTCAATAAATTGCCTACCAATTCTGGATTGGCACGACCTCTGGTAGCTTTCATTACCTGTCCAATAAGAAACTTTACAGCTGTGGTCTTTCCCGCTTTATAATCAGCCACCGCCTGTTGATTATTCTTTATAGCGTTAATGACCTCTGCCTCTATCTGTCCGGTATCACTGATCTGACTAAGCCCTCGCTCCTGAATAATCTTAGCAGCCTCCTCTCCAGTTCTAAACATCTCTGCAAGGACGGATTTGGCAGTGGAAGTGTTGATAGCACGTTGTGATTCCAAGACTGATAATTTAACCAATTGCTCGGGACTGACCCTTTTTCTGAAGTCAACGATATCTATGTTGTTAGCGTTCATTATACGACTGACCTCACCCAAAATCCAATTACTCCCCAACTTAGCTCTTTCAGCTATTAACAGATTACCAGGCTCTCCCACGCTCACAAAGTCTTCTTCATAGTCCGCCATCGCCCTGGAGCTGGTGAGCAGGCTGGCGTCATACAGTGGTAACC
>CAYRNL010000017.1:0-10056 GCA_964425705.1 uncultured Dehalococcoidales bacterium | reverse complement strand
CCATATACTGTCTTTATGTACTTGGGATGGCTGGGGTCTGACTCTAGCTTTCGGCGTAGATTCAGGATATGAACATCAATAGTACGGTCAAAGCCCTCAAAATCATAGCCCAGGGCTTTTTCAATCAGCTCTGCCCGACTGAAAACCCTGCCCGGTTCCTTGACAAGAACCCCTAGCAGCTTGAATTCAACTTCAGTGAGATTCAGGGGTCTACCGGCCAGAGACGCCTCGTGTTTGAGAAAGTTAACAGTAAGTTGACCACGCTTGATTTTATCGGGACCGCGCTCGCCGGGGAGCCGTCTGAGGAGAGCTCTAACCCTGGCAGCCAGTTCCTGGGGGCTGAAGGGCTTGGTCACATAGTCATCCGCACCTATATCCAAGCCGGTTAGCTTATCCTGTTCAGTAGTCTTGGCGGTAAGCATAATGATGGGTACGTCAGATTCACCTCTAAGGGTATGGCATACTTCAAGGCCATCTATCCCGGGCAGCATGAGGTCAAGTACAATAAGGTCAGGATGACCCTCGCGAGCCAAGCGCAGAGCTTGGATACCATCATAAGCAGTAAGGACCCGGTAGCCATCACGGTTCAGGTAGAGCTTGACCAGTTCCACCGTTTTTACATCATCATCAACAACCAGGACTCTTTTGCCTGCCATCTATCAGTCCCTTAATGATTTATTTATATAAGTTTATAGCACAAATGTTAAGGAATTGTTAATATTAAAGGAGAGGGGGAGTAATTCCCCCTCTCCTCATGGTGAGGTAAAAGTATCGTTATCGGAAGATTGGTTTTACTTATTCTGCGGGGGCACACGGTCCACGCATACCACGGAAACCGCTGTGACCGGGGAAGCCAAAACCGGGTCCGAATGGCCTACCCTTTGGTTTCTCGCCACGTATCTCTTGGTGGGCTTCCCGGGCTTGGGTACAAGCAGCCTGCCAGTCCTGCTCGTCAATCCCCAGAATTTCCAGGACCCTGGCCATTACTGCTCCACGCCCGCCTTCCAAAGTTCCGTCCTCTAGCTCAGTCCGTGCCTGGTCAAAAGCAGCCTGTACTGCTTCTTGGTCGACATCAAGACTTTCAAAGACTTGTGCCATTGGCCCATAGAACGGTCTGCCCTCCGGACGTTCGACCTGCATCTCACTCCGCGCTTGGGTAAAGGCATCTTTTAACGCTTCCAGGTTAAGTTCGTCGCCTGTGTTATCTTTGTAAATTTCACAAACTTTGTCTACTAGCTCCCCAAATTTAGCTTTAGGGCCGCTGTCATTCCCGTTGTCAGCAGCAAGGACTACCCCACCGATACTTCCGAGTAGCAAAACGACGGTCAACACCACACCGATAATAAATTTCTTGCTTCGCCACATCTCTGTTTCGCCTCCTTTCCATCAAAAAATTCTATTAAAATTATAGAAGCTAAATGTTAAAATCCTCTTAAGATTTCTGTTTCACTTCCTTAAAAATAAATTAAATGTGAGATAATGGAGTTCTTTGTTAAAACCTCATCCCCTTAATCCCCCTCTCCTTATTAAGGAGAGGGGGAAATAGTTTTTTAAGAGGGGCGTTAGCCCCTCTTAAACACTCCGCTTTCTAAAAATAGGTCCTAACTTCTAAGCCCTCAATTCAAAACCTGAGGGCTTGGATTTTGGCAATTAGTGTTTTGAATTTGTTTAGAGTCTCGTGCTTGGGATTTCGGCTGTTCGTTTAGAACCTATCCCCTGTCCTCCTTCCCTTGGTAAGGGGGGAATATAAGTAAGAGAGAGGCAAAGCTCCTCTCTAAAATTTCCTTCCCTATCCCTTTAGTAAAGAAAAATATCAAAGGAGAGTCAAAGAGAGGCAATGCCTCTCTTACACAACAAATTCCCCCTCCCTAGTAAGGGAGGGGGATTAAGGGGGTAGGTTGTTAACAAATATCCAAGGGGACTTAGAAATGGGCTTAGAATTATCTTCAATTGTGGTATAATTATACTAGAGTAACCTGTTGTGGGGGATAGTTTCTGGACACCATAGAGGTAGCCCGTAAGGCAGCAGAAGCGGCTAGTAGTAAGCAGGCGATGGATGTCGTCCTGCTGGATGCACGGAATATTTGCAACTTTGCCGATTACTTCGTGATTTGCAGTGGCGATAGCGAGAGGCAGATTCGGGCTATTTTCGACGAAATAGCACACACTTTAAAGAAAGAGGGTATCCCGCCCCACCATCACGAGGGTGCTGTGGATTCGGGGTGGATTTTGCTTGACTTCGGCGATGTTATCGTCCACATTTTCTCTAGCTTTGAGCGGGAATTTTACCAGCTGGATGAGCTCTGGAGTCAGGCTACCCCTGTAGTTAGGATTCAATAGCTGAAAATTTCCTTCTCGGAAAAGAACAGTTTAATTTCCTCTTCCGCGGTCTCCACCGCATCAGAGCCATGAACGGTATTGCGTTCAATATCTAGACCGAAGTCACCTCTGATGGTGCCTGCCTCAGCCTTAGCCGGGTTGGTCGCTCCCACTATTTTTCTAATCACCGCTACTGCCTTTTCACCTTCAAAGACAAGGGCAATTATTGGAGCGGAAGTAATATAGTTTACCAGGTTGTTAAAGAAGGGTTTATCCACATGAACAGCGTAGTGGTGCTGGGCTAAGGCTTTATCCATATGAAGCATCTTGGCTGCTACCAGCCTAAGTCCCTGCTCCTCTAAACGGGCAATAATGGTGCCTGCCAGTTTCCTGTGCATAGCATCGGGTTTAATCAGAACTAAAGATTTCTCCATTTTAAGCTCCCTTCATATCTATTAAAAGGTTGATTATCAACCTCACCCCCTGTATCCCTCTCTCCTTTCAGGGAGAGGGGGAGGGTTACTTTTTAAGGGGCGGAGCCCCTTCAATCTTTCTATAATAAGTTCTCAGCTTTATCGGTGCTTGGGTTTGGTGATTTGTGGTCGTCTCAGGTATAGCGGCTGCAAAGTAACCGGGTCATCATAACTACCTGCCTCAAGTTTCATTCGTCCCAGCTTGGCGAAAAGACTGGCTCGCTGTGCTGGGGTGACTGGTGATGATATTACTGCCTTTTCCTTGAGCTGGTTTCTTAGCTCAGTGGCAATGGACGGTATAAATTCACCGCAGAATACAGTTTTAGTGTTTATCTGTGGCAATAATTGGTCAACGGTGGTTATGTGCTCGGGGGCTAGCTGAGACCATTTATTATTTTTCTTCTGGTATGTGGCGGTAGCAATTTCTCCTCTGCCGGCATTAAGTATGGGACAGATGGGCAGACCGGTGTCAGCGTGCTGGTAGGCTTCTAGTTCCAGGGAACTGATACCAATTATCGGAATTCCCAGGCTGAAGGCTAACCCCTTGGCGGTACTAATCCCCACTCGCAGTCCGTTATAGCTTCCCGGTCCCCTGACCACGATGATACAGTCTACTGACTGAAGGCTTAGATTGTTCTGGTTCAGCAGGTCAACCAGGTGGGGTAGAAGTTGAATAGTATGGCTTTGCTCACAGCACCAGGTTGATTCGGCGAGCACTTCACCATTCTGAACCAGGACCAGGCTAGCGGTATCGGTGGCGGTATCAATGGCTAATTGCATGTCATCACTTTCTATGATTCGGCATATTGCTTCAGTTGGGTGGCTAGTTTTCGGTAGCGTTGACCACTGGGTTTGAGGCAAAAGCTGCGCCCGGTATCGGAAAGGTAGTCTATTTGAATCAGCAGATGTTCTCCGGGCAGTGCCGTTAGCCCCTTTTCCGCCCATTCCACCACGCAAACACCATTGCCGTACAAATAATCATCCAGACCAAGTTCCTCAATCTCTTCTATGTGGTCGAGGCGATACAGGTCTATGTGGTACAGAGGCAGTCTGCCATAAAGTTCCCTGATTATGACAAAGGATGGACTCATTACATATTCTCGGATATCCAGTCCCCGGGCAATACCCTGGGTAAGGCAGGTCTTTCCTGTTCCCAGCTCGCCAACCAGGAGAAAAATATCACCGAGTAGGGCTAGCTCACCGATACGAGCTCCTAGTTTTTGGGTCTGCTCCGGGCTTTGGCTGATAATTTTGATGCGGTTCATCTGGCGGTGAAATGCTCCCATCCTGCCTGGGGAAGGTTAACGGGTTTTCCTTCTCTATCAACTAAAATTACCTGACCGATATTGTCAGCTACGGTGTTACCAATTACAGTTACCGGGCAAAGAATAGCTTTACTTATCCGGTCAATGCTCTCTTCGCTGGCGGTAAACAGCAGTTCGTAGTCTTCTCCCCCCGCTAGCGCCAGTTCCAGCGCACTATCACCAAAGTTAGCCGTGACTTCGGATTGGATGGGGACACGGTCAATCTCTATTCGGGCACCAACCTGGCTGGCTTCACATATGTGTTTCAGGTCTAAAATCAGCCCATCACTAATATCTATAGCTGCCTTTACTCCGTGGTCTACCAGCAGTTGTCCTTCCATTATTCTGGGATAGGGGTGCAGGAAAGCCTTTTCAAAGCAGGCGGTAGCTTCAGGGTCAAACTGGAGGTGCTGTTTCAGCATCCTGACGCCGGCGGCGGCAGCACCTAAATAGCCAGTGACTGCTATCTTTTCGTCAGCCTTGGCTGCTGAGCGAGTGAGGACAGGTTTATCCTGTTCTTTGGCGCTGCCCAGAATGGTAATGTTAATAATTACCAGAGAGGCATTACTGGTATCGCCACCGATTATAGTTACATCAAACTGCTGTGCCAGCTCAATCATCCCCTGGTAAAAGTCGGTAACATTTTTCACCTCAGTATTAGCCGGTAAAGCTAAGGATATTAAGGCATATTTGGGCACGCCACCCATCGCCGCAATGTCGCTCAGGTTAGCTGCCATGGCTCGCCACCCCAGGTCTTTCCAGGGAGTTATGTCTGAGGGAAAGTGTACACCCTGAATAAGTAAATCGGTGGTGGCTAGTTGGGTTGAGGTATCGCCGTGCCAGACGGCAGCGTCATCACCAATACCGATGATGAGCTGCTGCCGGGCTGCCGTTGGTTTATCCTGGGTGCGGTGAACCATCTTGGCGAGGAGGTCAATCAGCCCAAATTCTCCCAGCTCGGAAACCTTCATAGCAGGATTGATTATAACACGCTCTCTATCGGGGTAACAACGCAGTTTGCGGTTTAAAGATTAAAGAAAACTCTTCGGGCATAGCACTCCTTCGGGAAACCAGGCTTTTGATAACAGTGACAAAGAGCTTGCCCTTTCCTGCGAGTAGTATGCGTTTTCGGGTATGAAATCACTCCAGCTTGAGGTGGGAAAAGAAGAAAATCTTGGCTATCTCCTCGGCATTATCCAGGGTAAAATAGGCGTCGTAAAGGTCGCCACCAGCCACGGTTACGCCGTGGTTCTCCATAAGAGCCAGCTTTCTTTTGTTTCCCTTGAAAGCTTCCGTGACATTTTCCGCCAGTTCAAGCGAGCCTCCTGGAGCTTCTTTGGTTGTCGGTGCCTCGGTTATTACTTCAAAGAAGGAGCCCAGCGGCTTCGTCAACCTTTTTCTAGCCATCATGAATGCAATGAGGTAGGGAGAATGGGCATGGATTACGGCGCCAACATCGTCCCTCACCTTGTAAATGCCAAGGTGGATGTTTGCTTCCATTTTGGGCTTTTCTGGTCCGAGTACATTGCCATCCAAATCAACGGTGGCGACATACTTGTATGTGGGCGTCCATTCCAGACCAATGCGAGGCGCCCATCCTTTAATGAGCACTTTATCTGTCCATATTTTTGAGCCGTCATAGTTATAGCAGGGTATTCTTACGCTGGGGCCACCACCACCGCTGGATGTCAGACCGCGATAATAGAGCTGCTTATCCACTTCAATCAGTTCTTCTTTCATCTTTTCTACATCGTATAGCATGTTTACCTCCCTAGGTAAGATTGCTAGTGTGTTTTTAAACACCTTTGAGAAAATTTCAATACTTTGAGACCTTCATACAGGATTAATTATAGCACTCTTCCTGTCGGGGTAAAAACGCAACTTGTGGTCTGAATAGTGTGTGTGTGTGTGTGGGGGGGGGACCGTTAGGCTTGGTTATCTGTTATTGGAGGTAGTGCTTCGGGTTGAAAATTGCGATGTCCAGTCGGCGAACTCCTGGGTGCTGGAAAACTCCCGATAGAAGTTCTCAGAAAATGCCATGTATACTTGGGCGCCAGACATTTTTTGTTCAAAGTTTGTTTCTAGGTGAGATAGCCAGTGGTCAATAGCTAGAGGTATATCCTGACAACCAAAACCGCCAAGGTCGGGGAAAGGAGTGTAATACCGCCCTGCGGTATCAAAAATAGCAAGTCGGTTATCGACAATGGGGATGGCAACAGCAACATGGGCTCTGGGTTCGGAGCTAAATGTCCGAACCCCGAACACCCAGGCGGGGTACTTTCTCTGATTGTAATTCAGCAACATACTGACCAGCAGGACTGCCATGTCTTCGCAATCCCCAGCTTTACCTCTTATGGTTTCCGCTGGTAGTCGCCAGAAGTCAGATTTCCACTCCAGTGGTTCATTCGTAGATTCAGGAAGCAGGGGGATGGGGCTATCCGCACTATATTTGATATCCCTTATTATCCACCGAAACATATGGCCGTAGCCTTTCCAGAGTTCCTCTTCGGGATGGTCGCCAGCAATTTCTCTGACTATAGCCGAAACTGCAGGGTCGTCCGGGGTAATGAAAAGCTGACCATTTTGCCTAATGCCTAATCTTAAATTTATCTGCTCCCTCAATTTGTGGTAGTCGCTGAGTATCTGTCTTGAGTCACCATAAAAGCTTTCTATCTCCTGTTCAAGGGCGTTTAACTGAGTGATGGTTTCATTCAGTTGAGTTCTGGTTTCGCTTAGCTGGTTATTGGTGTCGTTCAGCCAGGTTCTGGTGGTATTTAGCTGATGCCATAGACTGCCGGATAGACTAACGGAGATTGCCAGCAGCACTGCGACAGCAATAAGTAGTTTCTTCCACAAGCCTTGTATCATCTTGCCAGGTTCTCTTTTAAGTCTCCTAATTTGGCAGCCCTGGTAAGGATTATAGCATTCATATATCCGGTTAACAATTAGAAACTAGCCATAACAGACAAAAGCTGGTATTCTTTAAGAGAGGATGCGTTACGCTCTTATTGCTGATATTCATGCCAATCTGACTGCGTTTACCGCTGTGCTGGATGACATTAAGCGGAAGGGAGGGGTGGAAGAGATATGGTGTCTGGGGGATGTCGTCGGTTATGGTCCTGACCCTCACCAATGTATTGAGCTTCTACGCCAGTATAACCATGTCTGTGTTGCCGGGAATCACGATTGGGCAGCGATAGGTAAGCTTGATACCTCTAATTTTAATCCGGATGCGGCGGTAGCCTGTCGTTGGACAGCACAGCAATTAACCCCGGAGGATGTAAAATACCTGGAAAGCCTGCCGTTAGTTACTCAGAAGGATGATTTTACCCTGGTGCACGGCAGCCCCAGGGAGCCTATATGGGAATATTTGATGTCAACCAGTAGTGCCAAGGAAAATTTTGCTTACTTTCAGTCACATTTTTGTCTGGTGGGTCACTCTCATGTGCCGCTGGCGTTTAGATACGGTGATGATGGTGTGTGCTCTTTTGGCTCGTTCTCCCCATATGCTGGACTTATACTGGGCAGGAACCGGCTGATTATTAATCCCGGCGGTGTAGGACAGCCCCGGGATGGTGACCCGCGAGCCAGTTATGCTATCTATGATAGCGAAAGGAAAATGGTCAGGCTCTATCGTGTTCCTTATGACATTAATGCCACGCAGGTTAGAATGGTGAGGCATAATTTACCTATGCGATTGGTGGTTCGTCTGAGCTATGGTGCGTGATTGGTTAAACAGAAGCCATATTACTAGCCAAGGCTATATTTGGTACTGAGGTGAGATTTGCAATAAAAAATGGCACAGGAGGGATGATAGTATGGGAAAGCTGGATAACAAGATTGCTGTTATCACTGGGGGCGGCACCAATATTGGGAAGGGTATTGCCTTGGAATTTGCTAAAGAGGGGGCGGATGTGGTGGTCAGCAGCCGCAGTATGGCTAACCTGGAGAAGATGGCTGAGGAGATTAAGTCTCTGGGAAGACGCTCTCTGGCTATAGCCACCGATGTCCGGGTAAAAGAACAGGTGCAGAATATGGTAAAATGGACATTAGACGAGTTTGGTCGGATTGATATTCTGGTAAATAACTCCGGTATTACCCGCCGAGCCTTGATAGTGGATATGCCTCAGGAGGATTGGGATGATGTTATCGCTACCAACCTTACTGGGGTCTTTTATTGCCTTCAAGCTGTTGCCAGGCAGATGATGGAGCAGAAATACGGCAAGATAATCAATATGTCCTCAATTTCAGGGGTGGGTGGTATTGCCCCCACTCTGGCTAATTACTCTGCGGCTAAGGCTGGGGTCGTTCAGCTGACCAAAGTTGCTGCCAGAGAGTTAGGACCCTATGGCATCAATGTCAATGCTATTGCTCCCGGGGCAGTTGAGAGCACCATCTATCTAGCTCGCCGGACACCAGAGGAGGTGGAAGAGTGGTTGGAATATTCGCGGAAAGTAGCCCTTATGGGCAGGATAGGCACCCCGGAAGATATAGCCAAACTGGCTGTGTACTTAGCCTCGGATGATTCCTCTTTCATATGCGGGGAGACTATCGTTATAGACGGCGGCAGGATTGACCGAATGTAGCCTTAACTTTTTTAAATTGTGAGCGACAACGATAGATAATGAAGATAGAATCAGAATCACTTTTATCTCAGACCAGGAGATTACTACGCCGCTTTGGGCTTCAGGCACGGAAGAGGCTGGGACAGCACTTTCTTATTGATAGGGAGGTGCTTGACCTTGTTGTCTCCACTGCGGAGCTTACTCCTGGCGATGTCGTTTTGGAGATAGGTCCTGGTCTGGGGGTGCTGACCCGAGAACTGGTCAGGCAGGCAGGCTGGGTGATTACCATTGAGCTGGACAGCAAATTAGCCGTTATTCTGGAAAAGACCCTGGCTTCATCTAACAATGCTGTTGTTATCAATGAGAATGTACTTCACATTGACCCGGAAGTATTGCTGCGCAAACAGGTGACAAGGTCGCCGTCCACAGCGACTAACCCCTTTAGCTACAAGGTGGTGGCTAATCTTCCCTACTATATTACCTCCCCTGTTCTGCGCCATTTTCTTGAGGCTTCGGTCAAGCCCCAAATTATGGTGGTGATGGTACAGAAAGAAGTAGCTGAGGCTATTGCGGCGGAACCGGGTGGGATGAGTATGCTCAGTATCAGCGTGCAGTTTTACGGGAAACCGAGGATAATAAGCTATGTGCCCGCTCAATGCTTTTACCCGGCACCGGAGGTAGACTCGGCGATACTGCGAATTGACCTCTACCCTGAGCCAGCGGTGGCGGTGGCTGATGAAAAGGGCTTCTTTGGGCTGGTGCGGGCTGGTTTTACTAACCCCCGCAAGCAGATTGTTAATTCTCTGGCTCAAGGTCTGGGATTGCCCAAGGCTGATATTCTATCCTTGCTACAAAAAGCCAGCATTGTCCCCCAGCGGCGGGCGGAGACCCTGACCCTTAACGATTGGGCAAAACTATGGCAAATATTTACACAGGTGAAAGAGTATGCTAATTCTTCAAGCGCCGGCTAAGTTGAATTTAACCCTTGAGGTCCTGGGTGAACGTCAGGATGGCTTTCATGAAATCCGTAGCGTTATCCAGTCTATAAATCTCTGTGACCGCCTCTGTTTCCAGTTAAGCCAGAATGTTGAGTTTAATTGTGCCAATTCCAGCTGGATTCCGGAAAATAGTCTGGTATCTAAAGCGGTCTGTTTGCTGCAGGAAGCTACCGGTTGTTCTAAAGGAGCAGCGATTGAAGTTAAGAGGCGTATCCCCCTGATTTCAGGGTTAAGCGGGGATAGTAGTGATGCTGCCACTACCTTGTGTGGGCTTAACCGGTTTTGGAGGCTGAGTTTATCACTAACGGAGTTGCTGGAGCTAGCCGCACAGTTAGGTTCTGATGTGCCCTTTTTTCTTTACGGTGGTACCGCTTTGGTCAGGGGTAGGGGTGAGATA
>CAYRNL010000016.1:0-10127 GCA_964425705.1 uncultured Dehalococcoidales bacterium | reverse complement strand
AGGAGGTTTATTTAGGGTGGTTAGCCACGCAGGGTAACATCTCCAGCTACAATATTAGTTTGGCTGCCGTCCGAATGGCGCAAGAGGAGGCTGCCATCGGTGGCTACTGATTCAGCCGTACCTCTATATGTTATTTTACCTGACCTTACCCGAACTTTCTGACCGAGAGTCACCAGACTATCTCGCCACTCTCGGTAAATAGATTCCCCCGCCGGTAAGGTCAGGTATAACTTTTCTATTTCAACCAATAACCATCGTATCAGGCTTAAGCGTGATACCTTTCTTCCCAGCTCGTCAGAGAGACTGGTGGCAGTGGCTAGAATCTCAGGAAAATTAACCAGCTCAAGGTTAACATTCAACCCGATACCTATAACAGCGTAATCCACAGTATCTCCCCGAACACTGCTCTCAATTAAAATTCCGCACACCTTCTTGCCGTTAATGAGAACATCGTTGGGCCATTTAATCTGCGACTTCAAATCAGTAATTGCCTCAATACTGTGAATCACAGCTAAAGAAGCCAGCATAATAAGATAGGGTAAATGAACCCGGTCAGGATAGAGAATGATAGACAAAGCGATACTACCCCTGGGTGATAACCAGACACGACCCATCCTCCCCTTCCCGGCAGTTTGCTCATTGGCAACAACAACCGTTCCTTCTGCTGCTCCCCGTTGTGCCTCTCGTTTGGCTACCTGCATAGTTGACATCAGTTTGGGGTAGTAAATAACTCTTTGCCCGATAAAATGAGTCTCTAAATTACTGGTAATAGATGCTGGCACTAAACTCTCTTCCATCACTTCTATACTACTAAGTAACACAACACAGTTCAATAATTAGATTGTTGACCAACCCCTTACCCTTTATCCTTCTCCCCTTATGAAGGGAGTCAGGGGGATAGGTTGCTAAACAATCTCGTTGGCTTTATTCTTGACTGCTTGCTATTCAGCAGTTAGACTTGGTCAGGATAGGGAAGATGAAGGTCATTGGTCTCACTGGTGGCATTGGCAGTGGTAAGAGTACTGTATCTCATATGCTGGCAGAGCTGGGAGCAACTGTCCTGAACGCAGACGAGATAGGGCATGAGGCACTCAATTCTGATAGTGAGTTAAGGCGTGAGGTAGTGACCGCCTTTGGTCGGCAGATTCTTACCACCAGGGGTGACATTGACCGTAACAAGCTGGGAGAGATAGTGTTTGACGATGCTCAATCTCTGTCACGGCTGAACCGAATAATGCACCCCCGCATGTACGATATGCTAAAAGCCCAGCTTGAGGAACATAGAAAGCAGGGAATGAGAGTGGTAGTGCTTGAAGCGGCAATTCTAATTGAAGCCAACTGGACTTCACTAGTTGATGAGGTCTGGGTTACGGCAGCCCCTGAATCCACCGTAATCAAGCGGCTCAAGAAACGAGCCGGTCTCTCGGTACCACAATCTTTGGCTCGCATCTACTCCCAGATGCCAAACGAGGAACGTCTAAAGCACGCCGATGTTATTATAGATACCAGTTGCGCTCTTGACGAACTAAAAAACAGAATAGCAAAGCTGTGGCAAAGACTGCAGGTATAGAACAAAATATTTAAAAAATGCTCCAAGGTCTTCCTTGACAAGGGAAAAGTAGCGGTATAGTATTGGTAGGATGTCCCCTGGGTAAAGCTTATAGAGCACTATCCTGAAGCTTCACCAAGACAAGAAATGAATCGTGAATTTCTGGATTTTGTACCCTGCCGATTATGATTTCTGTATTCTACAATTATCTTGGCAAATGTCTATACTTTCAATCAAGCCTCTTACGGGTATTCAGAAGAGAGGAGTACTATGAATAAAACTGCTGAAACTATTGTTAGCAGCGCCACCAAATCGGTAACAATTAGTGGCGAGAACCCGACTGTCCTTATCGGTGAGCGTATCAATCCCACAGGAAAGAAACGCCTTCAGCAAGCTCTTATCAATAAGGACTTAGCCCTGATAAAAGAGATGGCAATAAAACAGGTATCAGCCGGTGCCGATATTATTGATATTAATGTAGGATTGGTAGAGATTAACGAGGTGGAGCTTCTACCGGCTGCCGTTAAAGCAGTAGCTGAAGCGGTAGAAGCGCCTATTTGCATTGATACCTCTAACATTGCTGCAATGTCAGCCGCTCTGGAAATTTGTCCCGGAAGACCTCTGCTAAACTCGGTCAATGGAGAGGAAAATTCACTGGAGCAGGTATTACCATTAGCCAAAAAGTATGGCGTCCCTGTTATCGGGCTGGTATCCGATGAAACGGGTATTCCTATGGAATCGGAGCGCCGTCTGACTGTAGCTGAAAAGATAATCTCACGAGCTGAAAAATACGGCATTCCCCGCCACGATGTAATTATCGACTGTCTGGCGTTAACAGTAGGTGCCGACCACCTAGCCGGTAAAATCTTTCTGGACACGGTTCACTTAATCAGGAGCAAGCTGGGTGTAAATATTACCGTCGGTGCCAGCAATATCTCCTTTGGTATGCCCCAGCGTGATGACATTAACAATGCTTTCCTGGCTATGGCTATCATGACCGGGGTCAACTGTCCCTTGGTTGACCCTGCCAAAGCCCGCCAGGCAATACTCCTTGCCGATTTGCTTATGGGAAAGGATAAATTTGCGATGCGCTACCTCTCCTACTACAGAGAGAAGATGAAAAGCTCTCAAGGTGAGACAAAGTGACCCCAACAGACTGGCACCCTTTAGCAAGCTGTTTCCCGAGACTAACGAAGGACTAGGAAACTATGTCATACCCCCATTCCCCCTTGTCAAGACAGAGTGTGCTTTTTTCAAGGGAATTCCAACCCGTGTAAGTACACCTTTGCTTGACACTCAGCTAGCGTAGCTGGTAGAATGAGTTACTTGGTGGAGGTAAAAAGATTTACGCTATTATTGAAACTGGCGGCAAGCAGTATAAGGTAACCCCGGGGCAGACGATAGATGTAGAACGTCTCCATGTAGCTGAGGGTGAAGTTGTTGATTTAGATAAGGTGTTACTCATTGCTGATGGTGACAAGATAACTGCCGGTACGCCAACTGTTGAGGGTACCAAAGTGATTGCCACTTCTCAGGGTGAAGGCAAAGGCGATAAGATTATCGTCTTTAAGTATAAGCCGAAGGTGCGTTACCGCAAAAAAACCGGACACCGCCAGTTTTATACCAGATTGCTTATTGATAAGATAGTTGGCCCAGAAGCAACACCAAGTGAGCCAGCTAAGAAGGTTCGGAGAAGTAAGAAAGAGGTGATTAAGAGTGGCGCATAAGAAAGCGGGTGGTAGCACCCGCTGCGGTCGAGATAGCAAGTCTAAGCGGCTGGGAGTGAAAAGATACGCCGGGCAGAAAGTCAATGCCGGGACGATACTGGTTCGTCAGCGAGGCACACACATTCACCCCGGCAATAATGTGGGTGTGGGTAAGGACTATACCCTCTTTGCCCTCATTAATGGCATTGTTAAATTTGAACCTACCAGTAATAATAGGAGGAAGGTTAGCGTTTACGCTAGCTGAATACTATGAAGGATAAGATTCATCCCCAGTATTATACTGATGCCAAGGTAATTTGTGCTTGTGGTAATACCTTTACCACCAGCTCTACCAAGAAGGTATTAAAGGTTGAGCTGTGCAGTAAGTGTCATCCATTTTTTACCGGGGAGCGCAGAATGGTGGATACTGCCGGACAGGTAGAGCGGTTTAAGCGGCGCTATAAGCTGGAAGGGTAAACCAGAAAATTGCAGGCGGTAGGGAGCGGGCTACGACCGCTCCCTTTTGCTTATTAGGAGATTTTTTAATGGCAAAGAAATTCCATTACGGAGGTCAGGCAGTTATTGAGGGGGTGATGATGCGGGGGGAGAAGGCTGTGGTAACAGCGGTGCGTCGCCCCAATGGCGATATGGCAGTGGATACTCAGCCTCTGTCGGCTATCTATAGCGGTTGGATGAGGAGGACTCCATTATTGCGAGGTATAATTGTTTTAATTGAGGCTCTGGTTCTCGGTATTAAGGCACTGCTCTACTCAGCCAATGTATCCTTAGAGGAGGAAGAGGAAAAGATTTCGGGAGCATCAGTCTGGTTAATGGTTGCTCTCGCCGTGGGTCTGGCTGTAACTCTGTTCTTTATTGCTCCTCTCTTTTTAACCAGACTACTCAACCCTTATATCAATTCGTCTCTCGTTTTTCACCTGATTGAGGGATTCATCCGCGTGGTTATCTTCATTATTTACCTCAAGCTATTACCGTTAATCCCTGATATTAAGCGGGTATTTGCCTACCACGGTGCCGAACACAAGACAGTGAATGCCTATGAAGATGGCGTTCCACTGGAGGTAGAGGCAGTCAAAAAATACAGCACCGCTCATGTGCGTTGCGGCACCAGCTTTCTATTTGCCGTACTTATTATAGCTATTGTTGTTTTCGCCCTCGTCGGTCGCCCCTCACTATGGCTGATGATATTATCACGAATTGTCCTCATCCCGGTTATTGCCGCCCTCGGTTATGAGGTCACCTATTTTGGCGCCAGGCATATTAAAAATGGCTTTGTCCGGGCTGTTCTGGCTCCCGGAATGTGGTTACAGTCATTGACTACCTCGGAACCCGATGATAGCCAGCTGGAAGTGGCGCTTGCCGCATTAAGCAAGACTGTGGAAATTGACGAGGGTGCAGAGGTAGCTCAGGCTCCCGGTTAGAGATTTATTCTACATCCTGTTTGGTCAGCTGCTGAAAGAAGCAGGTTTTGTTACCGGTATGACATACTGGACCGGTAGGGTGTGCCTTAACCAGAATGGTATCACTGTCGCAGTCCTTCCACACCGAGCGCACTATCAAGCGGTTACCTGAGGTCTCCCCTTTATGCCACAACTCGTTTCGACTGCGACTGTAAAACCACACCTCACCACTGGCTAGAGTTCGGCGTAATGATTCCTCACTCATATAGCCCAGCATCAGCACCTCACCGGTATCGGCATCTTGAGCTATAGCCGGAACAAGTCCTTTTTCGTTAAACTTTATATCTATCTACCTAACCCCCTTAATTCCCCTCTCTTTGAGACGGAAAGAGTCTAGTTCTTGAAGGGGCTTCGCCCCTTCAAACTACCCCAACAGGTTAACATTGAACCTGGCTATTCAATTGGGCTAGGTGCCTCGTAGGTTATGGTATAGCTAGCTGCTATACCTTGCAAGGTGCCTCCACCGAGTGCAGGGGTGATACTGATGATGCGTGCGCCTTTGTCTTGGAGTTCCTGCAAAACCTGATTAATGACTTGGTTATCCTTTTTGGCGTCGAACTGACCTCCACCAGAATGAAAGCCGACCAATCGAACGAAGACAGACATTATTCAGTCCCCCTCTTTATTACACTTGATTAACAACGGACAGCGCTTGCTTCAGGTTGATGTCTCCGGTATAAAGTGCCTTGCCTACTATGGCACCTTCAACACCAAGTTGTTTCAACATTTTCAGGTGACTCACTGAGGCGATACCCCCGGCAGCGATGATGGGTAACCCGATGGTATCAACCATATCAAAGATAGCCGCAAAATTGGGCTCAGTAAGGGTGCCGTCACGGCTGATATCAGTATAGATAAAACGCCTTACTCCCAGTTGAGCCATAGATTGGGCAAATTCTATAGCCTTTAGTTCTGTTTGTTGCCGCCAGCCATGTATGGCAATGTATCCCTCCCAGGCATCAACACCAACAATGATGGATTCCCTGTAGTTACGGCATGCCTCTGTAACCAGCTCATAGTCTTCTACCGCAGCCGTGCCCAGAATGACACGCTCTACGCCTGCCTTGAGCACCTGCTCTATTGTTTTCAGCTGACGGATACCACCACCCAGCTGAGTAGGAATTAACACAACATTAGCTATCTCTTTAATGATATCTAGATTACACAGCTCACCTGTAGCGGCGCCATCCAGGTCAACTATATGCAGTCTTGGCGCTCCCAGCGACTGCCATCGCAGAGCAGTATCTACCGGGTCATCAGAGAATGCTGTTTCTTGGTCATAGTCGCCCTGATACAGGCGAACACATTCACCATGTCTAAGGTCTATGGCTGGAATTATTTCTATGGAAATTCTACCCCCTGCCAGTTTTTTGGAATCACGGCACTATCATATCATTTTGTCACAGCAACAACAATGCCCCAGCTTAAGACCATCAGTCTATCTGAATGAGCCAGAGCTTGTTTACTAACCTCACCCTTTTTGATATTTATTAACCCTATCCCCCTCCTCTTGTAAGGAAGGAGGACTAAGGGGATAGGTTGCTAAACAACCTCATCATTGCTCCTTGACATAGCTGAGGCAGGCTGTTAAACTATTAATACCTTAGCCTGAAAGCCATTCCTGAGGAGTTTTATTGACAGAGAGAGACTCATATAACCTTTCTCCACCACAAGCTCCTATCAGGGGTCTTGTTCAAATCCTCACTGGCGATGGAAAGGGTAAAACCTCAGCAGCTTTAGGAACAGCAATTCGGGCTTCAGGGCATGGTTTCAGGGTATATTTCGCCTTCTTTATGAAGGGAGACCATCCCTACGGTGAGCGTAATATCCTATCTAAGCTATCCAATGTGACCGTAGCCAGCTTTGGTAGCGAGAAGTTCATCAATCCAGCAGACATTAAGCCAGAGGAGATAGAACAGGCAAAACAAGCTTTAGCAGCAGCCCGTGAGGCGATGCTCAGTGGAAAATATGACCTAGTAGTGCTGGACGAGGTGAATGTAACTGTAGCCTGGAAGCTGGTCGAACTGGACGAAGTGCTCAAGCTCATCAAAGATAAACCAAACAATGTAGAGCTCATTCTCACCGGTCGTAACGCTGATGCCAAACTGATTGAACTGGCTGACCTGGTTACTGAGATGAGGAAAATTAAACATCCCTATGATAAAGGGATAAAGATGCGTCAGGGGATTGATTATTAATAAAACCCGGTAAAGGAGGAAATTTATGAGTATCACATTAAGCCTTATTAAAGCTGACATTGGTGGTTATGTGGGACACTCTGAGTCTCATCCCGATGTTGTCGCCAAGGGTGAGGAATGTATGGCCAAGGCTAAAAAACAGGGATTGCTGGTAGATTATCATGTAACCAAATGCGGTGACGACCTGCAATTGATTATGACTCACCAGCAGGGTGAGAATAACGAAAAAATCCATAAACTAGCCTGGGACACCTTTATTGCCTGCACCGAGGTAGCCAAGAAACTAAAACTTCATGGTGCTGGACAGGATTTGCTCGCTGACGCTTTCTCTGGCAATGTGAAGGGGATGGGCCCCGGAGTGGCTGAGATGGAGTTTGAGGAGAGAGGGTCTGAACCGGTAATTGTTTTCATGGCTGATAAGACCTCATCCGGAGCCTGGAATATGCCACTGTATAAGATGTTTGCTGACCCATTTAATACCATCGGTTTGGTTATTGCTGCTAATATGCACAACGGTTTCTCCTTTGAGGTACATGATATAAAAGAAGGCAAAAAGATAACCTTTAATGCTCCTGAGGAGATTTATGACCTGCTGGTATTTATCGGTGCACCGTCACGCTATATGGTAAAAGCGGTATATAGCCGAGAGACCAATGAGATTGCAGCAGTATCATCCACACAGCGTCTGGCATTGATTGCTGGTCGCTATGTGGGCAAGGATGACCCGGTATGCATTGTTCGCAGCCAGGGAATATTTCCCGCCGTAGGCGAAGTGCTGGAACCGTTCACCCTACCTCATCTGGTAGAGGGTTGGATGCGCGGTTCTCACCACGGTCCCTTTATGCCGGTAGCCATCAAAGATAGCATCCCCACCCGCTTTGATGGGCCGCCCAGAGTGACGGCCGCTGGCTTCCAGCTTTCCGGCGGTAAGTTGATAGGGCCACGAGATATGTTTGCCGACAAATCGTTTGATAACGCCCGTCAGCAAGCTAATGATGTCGCTGATTTTATGCGTCGTCATGGTCCTTTCGAGCCACACCGTCTGCCCCTGGAAGAAATGGAATATACCACTATGCCCCAGGTAGCGGAGAAACTGGAAGGAAGGTTCGTTGACCTCTAGTTAAGAGCATGACCAAGCTCCTCCTGGCGACTAATAATCAAGCTAAGGTGCGTGAGTATAAAGGTTTACTCCACGACCTTCCTTTTGAGTTAACTACGCCGGCAGAATTAGGCATTACTACTGTGGTTGACGAAATAGGTAATAGCTTGGAGGAGAATGCCAGATTAAAAGCAACGGTTCTAGCTACCGAGAGTCAACTACTAGCTTTGGCTGATGATTCCGGGCTGGAGGTTGACGCTTTAGGTGGTGAACCAGGGCGGTTATCAGCTCGTTGTGCCGGTGAAACAGCATCAGATAAGGACAGGATTAACTACCTGCTGGCACGACTCAGGGATGTGTCCTGGGAGAAACGAACAGCCTGCTTCAGATGTGTTATCGCTATCGCCACACCCGATGGCAAGGTTGAGTTTTGCTCCGGTGACTGCTGTGGTTTGATAACATTGGTGCCTAAAGGGGAGCAGGGCTTTGGCTATGACCCCATATTTTACCTCCCTGAGTTAGATAAGACAATGGCTGAATTGCCTCTGGAAGTAAAAAACCAGATTAGTCACCGGGGACAGGCATCCAGAAAAGTATACCAGGCAGTAAAAAGGCTGGGAGAATGACTGGACTTTCCGACTCTTTTCAACGCCCGATAAATTATCTGCGCATCTCGGTAACCGACCGTTGTAACCTGCGCTGTATCTATTGCGTGCCCGCTGGCGGCTTTCATCAGTTGTCTCACCAGGACATCCTTACTTACGAGGAAATCAACACTATAGCTCAGGCAGCCGCCGAACTCGGCATAAACAAAATAAGGCTCACCGGCGGCGAACCACTGGTACGGACAGGATTACCTGAACTAGTCCAGATGCTGGCACGTATTGACGGCGTAGATGACATCGCTTTAACTACCAACGGAACTCTACTTGCCAATTATGCCGCTGAGTTAAAGGCAGCCGGTTTACAGCGGGTCAATGTTAGTCTGGATACACTTAGACCGGATAGGTTTGAGCTTATCACCCGGTGTAATCTGTTTAACGATGTGCTGGCAGGCATTGAGGTCGCTAAATCAGTAGGACTTAACCCGGTTAAGATTAATGTGGTGGTTATGGCGGGCATCAATGACGATGAAATCCTTGATTTTGCCCGGAAGACCATTGATGAAGATTGGCATGTGCGCTTTATTGAGCTTATGCCCTTTAATGGTAAAGAGGCTACTGCTCCCCACTTTGTCCCCGTCAGCGAGATGAGACAGCGCCTTGAACAACTGGGAAAGCTAGAACCCTGCCTGCCCGATGCTGGTAATGGACCAGCCAAGTATTTTCGCTTCACTCATGCCAGGGGCACCATTGGCTTTATTACCCCGGTCAGTGAGCACTTCTGTTTCCATTGTAATCGGTTACGTCTTACCTCTGATGGCAAGCTTCGTCCCTGTCTCTTAGCTGAAGACGAGATAGACTTGAAACATCCGCTGCGCCATGGTATATCTTCAGCAGAACTGAAGCGACTGATTGAGGAAGCCGTAGCGCTTAAGCCACTACGTCATCATCTGGCTGATGGCTATATACCCAAAGACCGACCAATGACTCAGGTAGGGGGTTAGAATTGGAAGAGCTAACGCATATTGATGAGAAAGGTCATCCCCGAATGGTAGACATTACCGGTAAGCCTGATACCCAGCGGGAGGCAGTAGCCAAAGGCATGGTCAGCATGCAGGCATCCACCTTTGCCCGATTAAAGAAAAGCACCTTACCAAAAGGGGATGCCCTCTCGGTAGCTCAATTAGCCGGTATCATGGCAGCCAAACAAACGCCTCACATCATACCTCTGTGCCATCCCCTACTCATCGGAGATATCAAGGTTGAATTCAGCCTGGATGAAAAGAGTAGTGCTGTGGAGATTACCACCACGGTGAAAAGCACCGGCAAGACCGGAGTAGAGATGGAAGCGCTTACTGCTACTGCAGTTGCTGCCCTGACCATCTATGATATGTGCAAAGCAGTGGACCGTAGCATGAGAATAGAGAATATACGATTAATCAGCAAAAGCGGCGGCAAAAGCGGAACCATAAAACTTGAATAAATTAGACCCTAT
>CAYRNL010000015.1:10210-11336 GCA_964425705.1 uncultured Dehalococcoidales bacterium | reverse complement strand
CTAACGCCCCTCTTAAACACCCCTGATTAAGTAGGCTCCTGTCCTCAAAGGGGGACAGGGGGATAGGTTGTTAAACAATCCCATAGCCTTATTTGACAGAGCAGGCTTGACCATCTATGCTAAAAACTACCAGTTAGTTAAGAAAGGAATTACACCTTGGCTGACCTAAACACCTTACAACAAACCCTGGGTGTCCGTTTTAATGACCCGTCTTTGCTGGAGCAGGCGCTGGTGCACAGTTCCTATGTTAATGAGAACCCCAACTTGGCTGTAGCTTCCAACGAACGGCCTGAATTCCTGGGAGATGCTGTTCTGGGTCTGGTAGTAGCGGAAAAATTGTATCAGGACTTCCCTCATTTTAATGAAGGAGAAATGACCAAACTCAGGGCTACCCTGATTCGCCGAAATACCTTATCGCGCATAGCCATAGAAATCAACCTCGGCGATTACCTCTATCTGGGTAAGGGAGAGGAGGCCAACGGTGGAAGGCACAATTCGGCAAATCTAGCCGGAGCTTTAGAAGCGGTGATAGCCGCTATTTTCCTTGACCAGGGTTCAACTGTCACCAGAGACTTCATCCTGAGTTTACTGGATAGGGAATTACAGAAAGTGGTCAGCCGGGGTGCTGAGCCTGATTATAAATCACAGCTTCAGCACCTTATCCAGGTCAGGCAACAGCAAACACCCACCTACCGGGTGATAGAATCAGTAGGACCAGACCACAACAGAAGGTTCACTATTGAGGTAAAAACAGGTGATACCGTGCTGGGCAGAGGGTCAGGCAAAAGCAAGAAACTGGCTGAAACTGAAGCCGCCCGCTCAGCACTGGAACGGCTATCAACCGACTTTACACCGTAGCTCCTCTTTGCTAAACTTCAATTAGCAACACCTGTAATCTAGTGTCAAAACAGAGGGTGTTATCATGGGAAAACGAGATTTCAGACACAGAGAACCAAAGAAGCAAAAAAAGAGCACCAAAAAAATCTCAGCAACCACTATTCTACCACCCCCGATGACTGTAGAAGTAGTTAAGAAGAAACGAAAAGAAGAAGAGGAGTAAGGTAGATAGCAGCTTACCAGCAGCTTTACAGTAGTGGTAAGTTAAGAAACCGGGTTGAGAGAGCCA
>CAYRNL010000015.1:0-10110 GCA_964425705.1 uncultured Dehalococcoidales bacterium | reverse complement strand
GATTTAGCTTCGGTGCAGATAACAGTGTACGGTCAGGTGCAGGGGGTCTTCTTCCGCGCCTTTGCCGCTCAACGAGCCAGAGAGCTAGGTCTAACCGGATATGTACGCAATCTGCCCGACTGGCATTCAGTCCGGATAAACGCCGAGGGAGAAAGAAAGCAACTGGAAAAGCTAATTGATTACCTCAAAGTGGGACCACCAGCAGCCCGGGTAACCAAAGTAGCAACTGAGTGGTCAGAATATACCGGAAGTTACTCTGGTTTTGATATAAGGTATTAGTCCGGAGCCTGCCTCAATCCATAGCACTGGTCGCTGTTAAGAAGGCGAGATAAAACCTCGGCAGAAGTGCGATGGATATCCCCGCCACGCCATTCTCTCAGCCGTTCCCCCAGTTCATCTAAATCAAGGGGTTGATTGTCATTAGCCAGGAAAAGGCGGAATATGCTTTCCAATATAGGTAGCCTATCGGTAATAAAAACCGGATTCTTGGAGCAGCAATCTCTAATTGTAGCCAAAATGTCATCGGCTGCAATTTTTCCCTCTTTCAGTTGCTCACGGCACTTATCGCACAAGCAATTCTGAGCTAAGGCAAAAAATGAGCGGTTGCTTTCCTGATACCAATTAAAATCAATGAACCAGCGTGGTCTAACCTGTTCGGTAACTATATCTTCTTCACTCATAAGGCTATTTCTCCCCAAAATGCTAGGTCTCAAATCCCACCTTAGCTATCTTAATTAAGTTCAGATAATCTGTTTCCAGCCTCAGCGCTGCTGAAGCTTCACAATCCACCTCATACGGCTCACCAACAAATACCTTGTCATACTCCTCAAACTCGCCCTGGGTAGGGTCATCCTGAGCGACAAACTTCTGGCGAGCTTCTATAATGCCCAGGTCAAAAGGTAAAGTGAAATAAAGGTCGGTTATCACCTTTTCTATTCCCAGGCTATACAAATCTCTCCAGCCCCCCTGCACCCCACCTCCGTACTTGCTGCTCGGCAGCAAGCTGAGCAGATTCATAAGACTGAGACTACCACTGTTATTAACTACTTTCAGTGGTGCTACCGTTATCAGGTAGTCACTGGACAGGACAACATTAGGCACCCAGAAGGTAGGTACCGCCAGAGGCTTGGGCAGAGGATTATCCACCTCCACCCAGATACAATCCCTCACATCCAGCGTTAATACCCGGGGGAAATTGTAGCCTAAAGCCTGATATATCGGGTAAACCGGACCACCGTCAGGAGTACCCTCGAGCAGAAGAATATCAGCATCACTTATTTGCCTGATACCTTCTATTATCGTCGACAGCATATCCCGACTGGTTGACACCGGATATGATACCGGATAACAGGCGCTGGGTTTAATCAGAACCCGCCGTGCCCTGGATATTGCTGACGGTGCTTTAAAAACAAACTGCGAAGCCTCAAGTATCAACTTGTTCCTCACTCCAATCCAGCATTATTACCTTAACCACATCCCCTTTCTTCACCCCTGCCTTATCCTCAGGAACAATCACCAGCCCATTGGCTAAACTCATAGAGGTCAAAATCCCTGAACCCTGAGGACCGGTTAGCTGAGCAAAATACTGACCATCACGCTTCCTGACGACAGCCCGGGCGAAAATACGACGACCATCAGTGTTCACAATAGAATCCTCTATCACTGCTTCTATAACTGGCTTAGCCCAGTTTTTCTTACCCATCATCTTAAACATAGCCGGACGAACAAATAATTCAAAGGTAACCATAGAGCTAACCGGATTGCCCGGCAGACCAAGGTGGGGTATGTTTTTAGTTTTGCCGTCCCCGGTAAGCCCTCTGAGCATACCAAAGGCTAGAGGTTTACCCGGCTTCATCCTAACTGTCCAGAAAGCAATTTCACCCTGCTTGGCCAGAACATCCTTAACCACATCATAGTCTCCAAGGGAGACGCCGCCACTGGTTATCATCATATCAGCATCCAGCCCCTGACGGAGTCGGGATACCAGAGAATCTTCGCTATCCTGAGCTATCCCCAGTATTCGGGGAATACCTCCATAGCGCTGAACCAGCGCAGCCAGACTGTAACTATTACTGTTATATATCTTACCGGCGGACAGTGGTTGACTGATGTCAACCAGCTCTTCTCCGGTTGCCAGAATAGCCACTACCAGACGACGAATAACCCTCACCGCGTTGTTTCCCAAGGAAGCCAACACACCAACCTCGGAAGGTCTAATTACGGTTCCTTTACTTAATATTAGTGCCCCCGCAGCAATATCTTCCCCTGCCCGGCGAATTTCCGCTCCGACCTTTACCTCTTTTTGAATACCTATCTCGCCATAATCCCCTGAGCGCTGAGTCTCATCGGTATCTTCAAACCTGACCACGCTATCGGCACCCTTCGGTATCGGTGCCCCGGTCATAATGCGAACTGCCGTCCCTGGCTCTACTTCACACCTGGCGATGGAACCAGCCGGAACAGTCTCAATAACCCGCAGTAATCGTGGTGACTTTTTGCTTGCCCCGCCAGTATCCCCGGACCGAACCGCATAGCCATCCATAGCCGAATTGTCCAGGGGAGGGATACTGATGCTGGAATATATATCCTCAGCCAGAACCTGCCCCAGGCAGTCCAGAATGGGACGCTCCTCGTCCTCAAGAATGCTCACATAGCTGAGAACCTTCTCTAAAGCCTGTTCAACGCTTATCATTGCCATTCCCGATTAAATCCCTGGCTCTTTGTAAATCAGCCTCACTATTAATATTGAAAAAGCTCAAATGCTCCGGGTCAAACCGGTCAATTTCCTCAGCCTCTACATACCTCACCTTAACCAGAGCGAAAAGCTCACTAATACTCAGCGTATCCTGTTTAATCAGCCCTTCAATAGGAGTCAGGCAGCCCTTGGAATAGACAGCATGAAGCGGTTCCACCAGTCCCCCCAACCGAGGAACTATCAGGTCAAAGCCAGCCGAAATTTCTACCATATAACGCAGCAGGGCTTGGTTCAAAAAGGGCATATCACAGGCGACAACAAGGTTATAGACTGAACTTGACGCTCTCAGACCGGCGAAAATGCCACCCAACGGTCCTTTGCCAGAATAGGTATCAGCTACTATCCTCAACTTCGGGTAGCCAAGAGAGTGAGAGGAAACTTGCTCTCCTGTAGCCGTGACTATGATAATGTCACTATCAAAAAAACTGATAAGCGATACTACCCGCTGTAATAAACTTATATCGCCAACACTCTCTGATGCCTTGTTCCGTCCCAAGCGCAAGCCCTTGCCCCCAGCAAGAACGATACAACTTACATCCAAATTATACTTCTCTGCCTTGTAACCTCACCCCATATACTATTTTACCACTATAGTCAATAGCTCCTAGACAAAAGGTAGAACTAATAAGGGCATTCACGACCTCAAACAAATTGTCCTGGTATTTAACCCAAAAAATGAGGTAAAAGGTTGATGAACAACCTCAACCACTTTTATAGGGCTGATTTCAAAACGATAATCTGTGTCTCGGTTGGTAGTTCTCCTTGCTTAAACTCCGCCTCACTAGCCGACAATCGGACTATATTCTCTTTTCCCTGCAGAAACTCATCCACACCGGCTATCGGCGAAAAACATTTATCGGTTTTATAGTGCATGGGAATAACTATCCTGGGTGCTAATTTATAACAAATCTGGCTGGCGACCTCAGCATCAATAGTAAAATAGCCTCCCACCGGAATAAGCAGTATATCTACCCCACCCAAATCAGCCAACTGTTTTTCACTAAGCGGGTGACCCAGGTCGCCAAGATGGCAGACCCTTATCCCCTCCACCTCAAAGCAGAAGACAGTATTCTTACCCCTCTGCTGTCCCTGAGCATCATCATGGAAGGTAGGAATACCCCTGAAGTCTATTCCTTTAACTTTTGCTGTGCCCCTGAGCACCTCAGGGTTACCCTTAACTGCCGCTGTATTATTGTGGTCATCGTGCTCATGGCTCACTGTAACAATATCAGCCGACTCCTTTATTTCCCCATATCTAATTTGCTCACTGGTCTTATAGGGGTCAGTAATTATTTTTATCCCGGTATCCGAGGTAATCATAAAGGCAGCATGTCCCAGCCATTTAATTTTCATAATCTAAATCTCCCTTTTTACTATGCCGACAGAGACAAAACAAGATTTATTAAAGTGCGTACCGGCACTCCGGTAGCCCCTTTAACCAGATAGTTCCGCTCCTTATCACTGAGGCTGGTACCGGCGATGTCCAGGTGAACCCAAGGGGTATCACCAGCAAATTCAGCTAAAAATTGAGCCGCAGTAATAGCCCCACCGTATCTACCACCGACATTTTTAATATCGGCGACATCACTCTTGTTTTGCTCCTTGTACTCCTCATACATTGGCATCTGCCATACAAGCTCTCCAGCCTCAGTCCCAGCGGCAATTACCTTGTCCACCAGTTCCTGATTATTGGTAAAAGCACCGGTGCACACATCACCCAGAGCCACCCGGCAGGCTCCGGTCAGGGTAGCCACATCAACTATGGACCTGACACTTTGCTTCCTGGCATAACTCAAGGCATCAGCCAGGATAAGCCGTCCTTCAGCATCAGTAGAGATAATCTCAATAGTCTTGCCATCCATCGCCGTCAGGACATCGCCCGGCTTTATGGAATTTCCGCCGGGTAGATTTTCGGCACAGGGAATAAGAGCCATAACATTGGCACTTGGTTTAAGTTGTGCGATGGCACCCATAGCTACCATAACTGCGGCACCCCCAGCCATATCTCCTTTCATCTCTTCCATCCCCTGTGATGGCTTTATGGAAATACCGCCGGAATCAAAGGTTATCCCCTTCCCCACCAGGGCAACCTTAATTTCGCCAGAATTACTCCCTTTATATTGAAGAATTATAAACTTAGGCGGTTGTCGGCTTCCCTGAGTAACTCCCAACAGTGCCCCCATCCCCAGCTCCTGCATTTGCTCCCGCTCCAGGACACTGATTTCAAGCCCGTAAGTATTAGCCAGCCTGGCCGCTATCTCAGCCATATGGGTGGGAGTCATATAATTAGCCGGCTCGTTAACCATATCACGAGCCAGATTGGTAGCTTCCGCCAATATCCTGCCCCTATTACAGCCTTTTTCTAAGAGAGAGCGGTTGTCCTGATTGGCATCAACTATAGTAATCTGCTCAATCTCACCATATTCTGCCTCTTTGGTCATGTGCTTGCGGAAGGAATAAACACCAAGCAAGGCACCCTCAGTAATGGCTTGGGCTGAGCCTTCTGGAGTTATACTGGCTATCCCCGCTCCCTGAGCCACCGCAGCCATAGTTTTCACACCCTTCTTTTGCAGTAAACGGCAGGTCTCGGCTACTGCTCCCCGAATCTTATTCAGGGAAAGTTCCGGTTGCTTGCCCAAGCCAACCACAGCTACCCGAGCCGCCGGAATTTTGCCCAGACTATGGATAACGGTAATCTCATTGAGTTTACCCTTAATCTCACCCTTACTGATAAGCTGGGAGATAGTACCGGCTAAAGCTTTATCAATAGTGGCTATATCACCATCAGGATGTTCCATACCCTCAAAAAAGTTGACCATGATGGCATCGGCTTCAATCTTGGTGATATCACCAGTTATAACCTTAATATCCATATTTATCTCCTCCCCCGGCTAAAAATCAAACGTTATTCACCCACTCAATACCTAACTCCTGCAACTTTTCTGATGTAGGTATGCCAGTTTTTGCATCCCAGCCCATTAGAGTATAATAGTAGCTTTTAGCCCTCTCCAGTTGTTCGGGGTCATAAAATCTGGTAGACAGAACCCCGTTCCTCTTGGGTTGGAAGAAACGATTGGGCAACTTATCATCAGTAGCACTGAATCCCTCCCGGATATTAAATAACCTTGCCATAGTCAAGGTTCTCTCAGCCACCCTCATTATTTCAACTATTCCAGTATTCCAGCCAGTAACCGCAGATAGTATATCGGCAACCTGTTGTGGGTCTAAAGCATAAGGCACCATCTGGCAGAGCACAAGGCAGTCACAAACAATGGCTTTCTGCTGTACATATCGGAACATAGATACTTTACGCTGCCCAAGGTCATCAGCAGGAAGGGGTTCTAGTATTCCCAGAGGCTTGAGCCCATCAAAGGCCGGTCCTGGTTTGGTAAAGAGAGTGTCATGAATGTTAGCACAGTGGTCAGCCCCAGCTGGGTTAACCGCATAGCCTAAGCCTAAGGCTGCTTTTACTCGCGGGTCATGCATTGGTATTTCATATCCCTTAACCTGCATGGCAAATTCCATTGTTCCCTTGCCGATTTTTTGGGCTGCCCGGGTAGCCCCCTCAGCTAAGAGGTCACCAATACCTTCACGCTTAGCAATCAAGTCAATGGTTTTAAGCATGGCTTCAGCATTCCCAAATCTTAACTCAATACCATCAGTATCCTTAGTGGTAAGTAACCCGTTCTCAAAGCATTCCATAGCGAAAGCGATGGTAACTCCAGTTGAAATTGTGTCCAGAGAATAGGCATTACAAAGCTCATTCCCCTTGCTGACTGCCTTAAGGTCGCTTACACCGCAGTTAGAACCTATCGCGGCCAGTGTCTCATATTCTGGACCACCATAGGCAGGGTCTACAGAGTAAGGTTCGTCAACCTTGACCACCTTTTTACAGCGGATGGGACAGGCATAGCAACCTTCCATCCCAATCCTAATCGTGTCTCTTATTGTCTCAACACTTATTTTTGATATCTCAGGGAATTCACCATCTAGGAAATTATGAACTGGTATATTCCCGGCCACCATATCGTCATTCATTCCTTCATCGCAGCCGAACTCATTAAGCGATGCCCATAGTTCCCGATGGGCTAAGAGCCACTGCCTAAGTTCCTTTAGACGCTCAGGCTCAGCCACTTCGGGCTCCTTGTGACCTCTCACCGCAATAGCCTTAAGGTTCTTCGAACCCATTACTGCTCCCAGTCCGCCCCGGCCAGCCGCGTCAAAGAGACCATGCATAATATTGGCATACCTGACCAGGTTTTCACCACCCGGGCCGATTAGGGCCATCTGTATCTTGTTGTCATCCAACTCGGTTCTAACAGTGTCTTGCGTCTCCTTAGTATTTTTACCCCAGAGATGGCCAGCATCCTTGATACTAGCTTCCCCATCGTGAACCCAGAGATAGACTGGCTTTTCTGCCTTGCCCTCAACAATGATAACATCAAAGCCAGCCCGCTTGAGTTCAGCACCCCAAAAGCCACCGGCCTCCGATTTGGCAATGCCCCCAGTAAGGGGGGATTTGGTACCAACGCAGTGACGTCCGCTTCCTGCCAAGGAAATCCCAGTTACTGGCCCCAGGGCAAAGACCAGCTTATTGTCAGGGCTGAGGGGGTCAACACCTCCCTTTAACTCTTTCAGCAGAAAGTATGAAATAAAACCGGCACCACCTAAATATTCCCTGCAGAATAGCTCGTCAAGTGCATCTGTCGATATGATACCTCGAGATAAATCAACCCGTAGTAGTTTTCCATTATATCCACAGGTCATGTCTTCTCTGGTACCTCCTTTCAAACTCTAACCTTCCTCACCTCTCTCACAATCTTATCCAGCACCGGGGTAGCATCACGCGAAGTATCTACCACATAGTGGTTACGGCGAATTGGTTGAAACGAAAATTTCATCCTCTGGTATACCCCCCAGTCGGCATCTGACCTGGTCTCCGAACCTTATTCAGGGAGAGTTCCGGTTGCTTGCCCAAGCCAACCACAGCTACCCGAGCCGCCGGAATTTTGCCCAGACTATGGATAACGGTAATCTCATTGAGTTTACCCTTAATCTCACCCTTACTGATAAGCTGGGAGATAGTACCGGCTAAAGCTTTATCAATAGTGGCTATATCACCATCAGGATGTTCCATACCCTCAAAAAAGTTAACCATGATGGCATCGGCTTCAATCTTGGTGATATCACCAGTTATAACCTTAATCTCCATCTTTATCTCCTCCCCCGGCTAAAAGTCAAACGCTATTTACCCACTCAATACCTAACTCCTGGAGTTTCCCCGGTGTGGGCGCTCCGTTCCTCTTGTCCCAACCAACCATAGCGTAATAGGTATCTATGGCCTGCTCTAGTTGTTTCTTATCAATGTTAACCCCCTCCAGTGGACCAGAAGGGAGGGGAGTAAAGAATCGGCGTGGTAGATAATCATCATCCCTGGTCATGCCCTCCCGGAAATTGAAGGCACGGGCCATATTAATACACCGTTCACCGACTTTCATTAACTCCCACGCCGTAGCATTCCAGCCGGTGATTGCCCTCACCAGTTCTGTTATCTGACCGGGCATTAACAGACAAAAGTGGCAAAATACCAAACAATTAAGAACATGTCGCCACAGGCTCCCGTAAACAAGCATCCTGATTTTTGCCGGACTCAAATCATGCAGAGGCAATGGACCCGGTATGCCGAGAGCCATAAGCTCATCCAGCATACATCCCGGCTGAGTGTAAGCGCTATCATGCATATTGTGCATATGGTCAGCACCGGTGGGGGATACGGTATAACCCACTCCCATGCCCAGCTTAAAGCGCGGCTCATGCATGGGCAACTCCTGTCCCTTAATATGCATGGCAAACTCCTCTGCTCCGTTACCAATCGCTGCGGCGGCTCGAGCCGTGCCTTCACCCAACAGCTTCCCGATGCCCTCTCTCCGGGCAATCATCTCTACCAACCGCAACATTGCCTGAGCATCGCCGAAGTTAAGCTTCAAGCCGCCAGTGTCTTTATCAGTCAGGACGCCTCGCTCAAAGCACTCCATGGCAAAGGCTATACTAGCCCCCGTGGATATACTGTCTAACCCGTAGGCGTTACACAGCTCATTGCCTTTAGCCACTGCCTCCAGATTATCAATGCCGCAATTTGACCCTAACGAAGACAATGTTTCATACTCAGGGCCACCATAGATAGGGTCGACATTATATGGTTCTCCTGTAGCCACCTCAGGCTTACACCGAACCGGGCAAGCATAGCAACCCCCGCGCTTTACCAGAATACTGCTTTTTATCGCTTCGCTGGAGAGCTTACTGGCTCCCTCAAACGCACTCTGCTGGAAGTTACGCGTGGGCAGTCCCCCAGCCGCATCTATGGCTAAAAGGTAGAAAGCAGTGCCACCCTCACTTAATCCGGCGGTGCGCTTTATTAGTTTAAAGTTATCCCTAAACCACTTAGCCAAAGAGCTAACCTTTTCGGGGTCAGCCATCTCCAGTTTCTTATGTCCCCTCACGGCAATAGCCTTTAAATTCTTAGACCCCATCACTGCTCCCATACCGGTACGCCCGGCAAAATGCGACAGGTCATTAACCACACAAGCATAGCGAACCAGATTCTCGCCAGCCAATCCCACCTGAGCGACACGAATATGCTCGTCCCCTAGCTCTTCCTGGATAAGTTTTTGGCATTCACCCACAGTTTTACCCCAGAGATGCCTGGCATCTCTTATCTCTACCTCGCCATCCTTAATCCAGAGATATACCGGCTTTTCTGACTTGCCTTCAATAATTATGGCATCATAACCGGCGTGTTTGAGTTCTGCCCCCCAGTAACCACCAGCCTCGCTGCTGCCAAAGCCGTTGTTCAGTGGCGATTTGGCACCCACACTGTTCCGACCACTCCCACCTATCGGAGCCCCGGTAACCGGACCGGTAGCAAAAATCAACTTGTTCTCTGGTGCCAGAGCATCCGTCCCCGCAGCCACTTCTCGGAGCAGATAATAACTTATTAAACACGTACCCCCAACATATTGCCGATAGAACTCCGCTGAGGGTCTATCCACCGAGATAGTGCCTCGGGATAAATCAACCCGCAGTATCTCACCGTTATATCCACAGGTCATGTCTTCTCTTGTACCTCCTTTCAAACTCCAACCTTCCCCACCTCTCTCACAATTTTATCCAGCACCGGGGTAGCATCCCGCGAAGTATCCACCACATAGTGGTTACGGCGAATTGGTTGAAACGAAAATTTCATCCTCTGGTATACCCCCCAGTCGGCATCTGACCTGGTCTCCGAACCTTATTCAGGGAGAGTTCCGGTTGCTTGCCCAAGCCAACCACAGCTACCCGAGCCGCCGGAATTTTGC
>CAYRNL010000014.1:0-11560 GCA_964425705.1 uncultured Dehalococcoidales bacterium | reverse complement strand
CCTCAGAATGCCTTTATATCGTTACCTGGATGATAAAGATACCTATACCCTGCCCGTTCCGATGCTGAATATCCTGAACGGTGGCAAACACGCCGTTGGTTCCACCGATTTTCAGGAGTTTATGGTAGTGCCGGCTGGAGCCGCTCACTTCCATAATGCCCTCCGTATGGGCACCGAGGTCTATTACAGTCTCAGGAAGCTTCTCAAGGATAGAGGACTAAGCACTAACGTCGGTGATGAGGGAGGCTTTGCTCCTTCTCTAAAATCAAATAAGGAGGCAGTAGAGGCAACCCTATCGGCAATTGCAATAGCAGGCTATAAACCGGGCAAGGATTGCTTCATTGCCCTGGACCCAGCCGCCAGCGAATTCTATAAAGATGGTAAGTATACTCTGACCAAAGAAGGAATTTCCCTCAGTAGTCAGGAAATGGTGGATTACTATGACCAATGGGTATCAAGCTATCCCATTATCAGTATTGAGGATGGGTTAGCCGAAGACGACTGGGATGGCTGGCAGTTACTGAACCAGAAACTGGGCAACCAGATTCAGCTTGTTGGCGACGACCTTTATGTTACCAATGTTAATCGCCTCAAGAAGGGTATTGAATTAAAAGCGTCCAATTCCATCCTTATCAAACCCAATCAGATTGGCACGCTTACCGAGACTATAGCTGCCATCCAGATGGCGCGGCAAGCCGGCTGGACAGCAGTAATAAGCCACCGTTCCGGTGAGACAGAAGATACTACTATCGCCGACCTGGCGGTAGGGCAAAATACTGGTCTGATTAAATCCGGTGCCCCCAATCGTTCTGAGCGTACTGCCAAGTACAACCGTCTTCTTAAAATAGAACACGAACTGGGGGAAAAGGCTAAATTCGCCGGGATGCAAGCATTCTATAATCTGAAAAGGGGGGTTAAAAAATGACAACCAAAATAGGCATTAATGGCTTTGGACGGGTGGGAAGACTAACATTCAGGGGAATCAAGCAATACCACAGTGATGAACTGGAGATAGTTGCAATTAATGACCTCACTGATGCTAAAACCAATGCTCACCTGCTGAAATGGGACAGTAACTATGGTCGCTATCCGGGTGAAGTAGAGGCTACCGATGATGCCATTCTTGTTGACGGTAAAAAGGTGAAGGTGCTTTCGGAACGCGACCCCGGCAGTATCCCGTGGCAGGATTATGGTGTGGACATAGTGATAGAGTCAACCGGTTTCTTCACCGATGGCACCAAAGCGGCAGCTCACCTTAAGGGTGGCGTCAAGAAGGTGATTATTTCCGCTCCGGCTAAAAATGAAGATGTAACCGTCGTCCTTGGGGTTAACGAAGAACAATACAATCCCGAGAAGCACAATGTTATATCCAATGCCTCCTGCACCACCAACTGTGTTGCTCCGGTAGTTAAAGTGCTGCACCAAAGCTTTGGAATAACCAAGGGGCTGATGACCACTATTCACGCCTACACCAATGACCAGAGAATTCTGGATATGTTCCACAAAGACCTGCGCCGAGCACGAACGGCAGCCATGAACATTGTCATCACCCATACCGGTGCCGCTAAAGCGGTAACCCAGGTTATCCCTGAGCTCAAAGGCAGACTCCATGGCATGGCTTTCCGGATTCCCACTTCCACTGTCTCCATTGTCGATTTTGTTGCTGACTTAGACCAAGAGGTTACCATAGAGCAGGTCAATCAGGCGTTCCAAACTGCCGCTGAGGGACCATTAGCTGGTATCCTGGAGTATTGCCAGGAACCATTGGTCAGTGTGGATTTTAAGGGTAATCCGGCTAGCTCTATCGTCGATGCCCTCAGCACTATGGTCATGGGGGGCAATATGGTCAAGGTGCTTTCCTGGTATGACAATGAGTGGGGTTATAGTTGCCGCCTGGGTGACCTGGCTGCATATATTGTTGGTAAAGGATTATAGCCAAAAGTGTAGGCTCCATCTATAATATGGATTGACATTCCCAGTAGGTGGAATTAAAATACTGACACTCTGAAGTCGGGGGCAGAGATGAAACTAGCGGTTGTAGGTCTGGGACAATGCGGATGCAACATTGCTGAACAGTTCTGTGCTGTTAACAATTACGCCAAATCGTTTTTTAACCGTGGAACTGAAATTTTCACCGATGTTCTGGCAGTTAATACCAACGAGGCGGATTTAGGCAGTTTTAAGCATATCCCCGACGATGCCAACCACCGGATACTGATTGGGACAATAAGGACTCTGGGTCATGGTATCGGCAAAGTGAATGCCTCCGCTGCCCAGATTATCAAAGAAAGCCATTCGGTGGTTACTGACAAAATCTTAAAGTCCAGAAGATTTCATGAAGCTCACGGCGTCTTGGCTATAGCCAGCGGAGGTGGTGGCACTGGTTCAGGGACTATCGGTTGGGTGATAAAGGAGCTCAAGGAGAGAATAGAAAAACCGGTATATTCCATAATAGTCTTGCCATTTGAATTTGAGGAAAATGGGGACAATTCTTACGCCGTAACCAACACCGCCACCTGCCTCAAGACAGTAAATCAATACGCTGACGCGGTGCTTTTGCTTGATAATGAGCGGTTTGGCAGAACAGACATTAACCTGGCGCGTAATTTCCAAGAAATAAACCTGGAAATGGCCAGGAATTTTTATGACCTTTGTTGTGCTGGAGAAGAGAAAAGGCAGAAATACATAGGCAGTAAAGTGATAGATGCTGGAGATATTAAGGAATCATTGGAGGGTTTTTCCTGCATCGGAAGGGGGGTAATCAATCTCTCCACTTTTTACCCCTGGAAAAAAGAGGACTTCCGAAAAACACGCAAGCAACGCAGCTTGTTAGCCACGGCTCTACAGAAAGCTCAGAATAGTCTGAGCTTACGAATTGAGATGCCAGATGCCAGAAAGGTTATGCTTTTAGTTACTGCTCCGGGAAATCTCATCACTCTGACTAACCTGGAAGAAATTGCTACCTTTCTGCAAGATGAATCTCCCAAATCGGTAATAAGGATTGGTGATTACCCCCGAAGAGCCAGGGAAATATCTACGACTCTAATCGTTTCCAAGCTGACCAGAGTGGATAGAATAGAGAAGCTATACTGTCAAGCCGAGGATTTATTTAAGAAGCAAGCGGATATATACCAAGAGGCAGAAGATAAAATCAGACAAATGCAGGAGGTCGCTAAGAACCTACCCACCTTGGACTAGCCAACATATCATCAGATAATAATTTCCCTCCATATCAATCCTTGACACTGACCGACGAGTATTCTTAAAATAGCAAAGGGGTTAGGAACAGGGCAGAAAAAATGAAATTAGCAGTTATAGGTCTGGGACAGTGTGGCGGCAGGGTTACTGATGAGTTTGCCCGTTTAGGCATACGGGCACACATGCAGCGTAATATTGAAATAATTACTGGTGCCTTTGCCGTTAATACTGATATCGCTGATTTAAGCGGTCTCGCCACTATAAGGTCTGATTACCGGTACCGAATCCTCATCGGCGGTCAGCGGACCAGCGGACACGGTGTAGGTAAAGTAAACGAGCTGGGCGCCGAGATAGCCAGAGAGGATAGCGACAAGGTTATTGATGCTATCAGAACCACAGAACGCTTTGCTGAAACAGATGCCATACTGGTAATTGCTGGTTCTGCTGGCGGCACTGGCTCCGGAGCAATCGCCACCATAACCCAGCGATTAAAAGAACGCTACCTGGAAAAACCTGTTTACAACCTTATCGTCCTTCCCTTCCAGCATGAAGAGGAAATAGAAGGCAGGACTATCTACAATTCAGCCACCTGCCTTAAATCCGCCTACTTAGTGGCTGATGCCGTATTCCTGGTTGATAATCAAAGGTATATTAGTAAAGATTTCTCACTCAGACACAACCTGGCTCAAATTAATGCCCTAATGGTCGAGCCATTTTATAACCTGCTCTGTGCCGGCGAAGAGAAAAAGCCTCAGTACATCGGGTCACGGATACTTGATGCGGGAGATATAATACAGACCATATCCGGGTGGACCGTGATTGGCTTTGGTAAATCACAAACATCAAGAAGCAAAAATCCCTTTGAGAGGAAGCGTGACTTCAGGGATAAAGCCTCTGAAACCCAAAAGGGAGTCCAGGCGATGAGAGAAGCCATAGGCGAGTTATCAATCCAGTGCAATCCTGCCGAGGCGAACCGAGGGCTTTATCTCGTCTCCGGTCCGCCTGAAGAGATGGATATGAACCAGATTACGGAACTCGGGACCTATCTAAAAGGTGTTGCTCCAGAGGCGGTAATAAGGACTGGCGATTATCCCAGAGAAAAGGGAATACTTAATGTAACTGTAATCCTGTCTGAGTTCAGCGCGGTAAGGAAAGTTATGGGCTACTTCAGCAAAACAATAGAGCTTATCTCCGCTATCAGCAAAAAGAAAGGTATGGAATACGAACGTAAAGGAATTGAAGACACCTTTACGGATATACCATCATTGCTTTAGTAACCACCACACCCCCGGGGAACAAAACACGAGTTCTCCCGGTCTTCGCTTCTTAGGCCGCTTCCTTGGTATAAATCTTCCAGGCTTGTTCTACACTCGCCTCACGGGCTTTCCAGGCTTGCTCTATAGATTGTTCGCGAGTTCTTAAAGCCTGCTTTACGCCTTCATCACAGGTATTTCTGGCTCTCAGCTCGCTATCCTTGGAGGCACTTTCGGCTTGCTCCAGAGCCTTCCGGTAGGCAGTCTCAGCTTGGGTTATTGCCTCCTCGCGAGCTTTCAAGGTCTGTTCCAATGCCTCGTCACGAGCTTTTAGGGCCTGCCTTACATTGCCATCGCAAGCAGTCTTAGCTCTCTGTTCACTATCCCGGTAGGCTTTCTCGGCTTGCAGTTCATTGTCCCGATAGGCCCTGGCTACTTCCTTTTGAGCCTCCATATAAGCCAAATAGGCTCTCTCGGCTTGCCCTAGAACCTCATCAAGTGGTCTTATTATCCTCTCCCGAGCCTCTTCGGGGGGTTTTACCGTCGGCCCCTCCCGAACCTCCTCAGGAGGTTTCACTACTGGTTGTTCTACCTTCTCGTGGATTTTTGGAGCTTGCTCCTTGTGATTCATTACAAAAGACCTCCTTTAATCTGGGATTCCCCCCTTTTAATTTTTTATACTTTCACCTTTAGATGTGCCCAAAATTACTCTGGTACTAGACTAGAATTCCAGTGCGATGAACTGGAACAGTAGTATATTGTATCCCCGCCAAAAAGTCAATTGGTTTTACCATATCCACTCATAAATATTAATAAATCCTGATTGCCTTCCACGACACTGTTAACTTACTAAGCTACCTATGCTTCCTCCGATTTATCCTCTACTTCAGTTTGTTTGGCTTTTTTAGCTTCCTCAATCTCCTCTTCACTCTCTTCTTCTGTCTGTTTTTCTTTATCGGTGGCATACATTCTGGCCAGGAATTTCAGGCGTGCCTCAACAGTTTCTCTGGCTCGTTTACGTGTCTCCTCAGCCTTGGCTGGCTCTACCTTCGCCGTCTCTTTAGTTTTTTCAGTTATTTCCTTAACCTGACCTACCTTTGCTTCAGCGGTCTCTCGGACTTCTTCACGCACTGGTTCTGCCTTAACTACTTCTTCAGCTTCCTTACGGGTTTGCTCCGCCCGACTTATTAATGCCTCAGCTGCTTCCCTGACCCCTTTGCTTATTCCCCCAATCTTCGCCACCGCTTTCTTAGGCACTGTTACCACTGGTCTGGCTGCCTTCTCCGCCGGCTTTTCCAGCCCCTCAACCTTGCCCAACACCGCCTCAAATGCTCTCAGGGCTCCGTTAGCGGCTTCCCTAGCCTCCTTACTTATTTCCTCAGCCCGGCTCAGCGTTGTCCCGATAGTGTCCCTGACCTCTCTGCTTATTTCCTCAACTCTGCCTATCGCTTCCCAGGACACCCTTACCGCTACCTCAGCAGCTTCCTGGACCTCTTTATCTATTTCCTCAACCTTGTTTACTGATTCTCGAGATACTTTTCTGGTTGTTTCAAGTGCCTCCCTAGCTTCCTTACGTGTCGCCTCAGTCCGGTTTATTATTGCCTCAGTAGTCTCTCTCGCCCACTTACTAGTTTCCTCAGCCGTGTTTATCGCTTTTTCAAATGCTTTTGATGATGCTTGCGCTGCTTTACCTGTCCACTTACTTATCTTGTCAGCACGAGACACTGCTCTCTGAGATGCTCGCATCGCCGACTCAGCAGCCTCCTGCGCCTCCTTAGCTATATCCTCAGACCTGCCCAGTGCTTCCTGAGACACCTTGGTCGCTATATCCGCAGTCTCTTTGGCTACTCTGCCGGTTTCTTCAGCACGACTTAACCTGCTCTGGGAGGCTCTTATTGACGATTCAGCAGCTTCTTTAGCTGATTTAACCGTTTCCTCAGCCTTGCGCACCGCTTCCTCAAACGCCTTGGCCAAAGACTCAGCAGCTTCTGTGGTAGATTTGATTGTTTCCTCAGCCTTGGTTATCGCTTTTTCAAATGTTCTTGATGATGCTTGAGTTGACTCTTCAGCCGCTTTACTTATTTTATCAGCTTTAGACACCGCTTTCTGAGATGCCTTAATCGCTGACTCTGCAGCCTCCTGTGCCTCTTTGCTTATTCTTTCAGCTCTAGCCGCCGCTTCCTCAGATGCCTTAATCGCTGACTCTGCAGCCTCCTGGGCTGTCTTGCCTGCTGCCTCGGCTCTGGCTATTGCTTCCTGGGATGCTCTGATAGCTGCCTGAGCAGCCTCCACGACTGACCGGCTCAGCACCTCAGCCCTAGCTACTGCCTTCTCAACTGCCCCAATGTTACTTTCCATTGTTACAAGAACCCCTCAAAACCTCGAGAACATTCCCGCTCACTATCCTGACCTCAAAAAGCCAACACCTCAATGCATTCTCATTTTATGATAAGTTGTCCAGTCTTGCAAGGCGTAGAGCTAAATTTAATCCAATTACTGCTCACCGCCGATTCACACTTTCCTTTCTCATCCTCCATTCACAACTACGATTGACAAAAAAAAGAAGTAGATATACACTTCCAACTGAAGGACCTGCTTACAAACCGAGGTAACCAAAATATGCCTTATTGTACTAATTGCGGCTACGAGGTGAACAGTAAGATGCTCTTCTGCCCCCAGTGCGGGAATAGGTTAGCCATCCCTAAAGCTGGTGCCAAGGATGATAAGACATATGATTATAGTCTGGAATCTGAGGACAAAAAAGCAGGGGCGGTGCCTGACTCGGTAAAGAAAGGCAGACTCTACAAGCAATGGATGCAGTATGCTGGTCTCCCTCATGAAGAGACTCCGCCAGCAAGAACACCCAGAAATATGCCGGCGAGGGGAGAGGGAAATGGACAAAACAACTACATCCTGTACATACTGTTTGGAGTAATTATACTTATATTATGTATGTGGCTGGTCTCTCTCCTGCTGAAATGCTGACAATGACCTCACTAGGCAAATAGTACTAGTACAGTTATCCCCCTCTCCTCACTTCTTACCGGTAAAATTGCTTCAAACTACCCTTAATATTAACATGATAAATAGCCACATATTAATGGAATTGACATTATTATGTAAGTGAGCTTAAAATATTACAAAGTACTTGATACCGAGGTGAGACATGAAATTTGTGGTTATAGGTTTAGGGCAATGCGGAGGCAGAATCGCTGACAACTTTGCCCGACTGGGAAGAAGAGCAAAGAGTCAGCGTAGGCTTGAGATAATTACTGGCACCTTTGCCGTGAATACTGATACTGCTGATTTAAGCGGACTATCCTACATAAAGTCTGATTACAAGCATAGAATCCTCATCGGCGGTCGAGAGACCGGTGGTCACGGTGTCGGTAAAATAAATGAGCTAGGTGCTGAGGTAGCCCGAGGAGACGGCGACAAGATTATTGATGCCGTAAGGTCAACGCCGCGATTCTTTGAGGCAGATGCCTTTCTACTGATTGCCTCTTCCGGTGGTGGCACCGGCTCAGGGGCTCTACCAATAATGACACAACTGTTAAAAGAGCGTTATGCCAATAAACCGGTATATAACATCGTTATTCTCCCCTTTGAGCATGAAGAGTCAACGGAGGAAAGGACTCTCTACAATTCAGCGGTATGCCTTAAATCAGCCGACACAGTGGCTGACGCCATATTCCTGATTGACAATCAAAGGTATGTCAGGAAAGGCTACTCACTTAGATTTAACCTGGCCGAAATTAACAGCTTAATAGTTGAGCCTTTCTACAATCTGCTCTGCGCTGGTGAAGAGAAACGAGCCAAACACATTGGGGCAAAAGTGCTTGATGCCGGAGATATAATACAGACCCTATCGGGATGGACAGTGATAGGCTATGGTAAATCATCACTGCCACTAATCAGGCTTCCTCTGGAGCGCACACGCAACTTCAGAAAGAAGAGCACTGAAACCGACAAGGGGATTCACGCTATGGACGAAGCTTTAAGTCAGCTATCACTCAAATGTAATCCCCGGGATGCGGGAAGAGCACTCTACCTCCTGTCAGCACCTTATAGAGAAATGAACATGGACTTGGTTACGGAACTGGGAGACTATTTAAGGGATATAACCGCAGAGGATACCATAATAAGGAGTGGCGACTACCCCAGAGAAAAGGGTGTGCTGGATATAATCGTAATTTTGTCCGAGCTTAAAGATGTAGCCAAGGTCAGAAAATACTATGGTGATTCCACTGACCTTATTGGTGACTTAAAGAGGAGGCAGAAAGATACAGAGAGCAAGCTCAAGGGAATAGAAGATGCAGCCAAGGATATTCCCTCGCTATTCTAATCGTCTATTCCCAACTTTTTGCCCAGATTTACTATTTTGAATAGAAATTAACATATATCCACTCAAAAGCCTCTTTGGAAACCCCCTTAATATGGGGTATAATAGAAGCCGAAGAAAATGGCTTCTCAAGTCTTTTATCGCAAGTGGCGTCCCCAAACCCTGGCTGAGGTGGTGGGTCAGGAGCAGGTAACCCAGACGCTAATTAATGCTCTCAATAGTGGTCGGGTATCTCACGCCTATCTTTTTTACGGTCCTCGAGGCACAGGTAAAACCAGCACCGGGCGTATCCTGGCTAAGGCGGTGAATTGCCTCACCAACGGCAAGGGGGAACCGTGCAATACCTGCCCTCTGTGCCAGGCAGTAACCGAGGGCAGGGCTCTGGATGTTATAGAAATTGATGCTGCCAGCAATCGCGGCATTGATGAAATCCGAGACCTCCGCGAGAAGGTCAATTATGCCCCCAACCAAGCCCGCTACAAGGTCTATATTATTGATGAAGTCCACATGCTCACCAAAGAAGCCGCCAACGCCCTGCTTAAGACACTGGAGGAACCACCACCCCATGTTATCTTCGTCCTGGCGACCACTGAAGCCCATAAAGTCCTGCCCACCATTATGTCACGGTGCCAGCGCTTTGACTTCCGACGTATCTCTCAGACCGACATAGTTTCCAAACTGGATAGCATCTGCCAGTCGGAAGGCATTAACATTGAGCCGGAAGGACTACGGCTTATCGCCCGGAGTGCTACCGGCAGCCTGAGGGATGCGGAAAACCTGCTGGAACAACTAACCACCTACTACGGCTCGGAGATTAAGCTGCAGCAGGTTCAGGCTATCCTGGGCGTCACCGGCGACTCCCGGACCAGAGAAATAGTGAAGCATATTGTAGATAATGATGTCTCCGCCGGGATGACAACCATAAACAGCGTCAATAGCGATGGACTGGACTTAAAGCAGTTCAATCGGGAATTGGTGGAATACCTCAGAAAGCTACTGCTGATAAAGACTGGCTCTGACCAAGCGGTAGACCTCACCGCTGAAGATATGACTGAACTAAAGGAACTAGCCGCCAGAGCCTCCCTGCCCCAAATACTGAAGGCGGTCAAGCTGTTCGGTCAGCTTGAGCTTGGTTTTGATAGCAACTCCAGCTTACCCCTGGAGCTAGCCCTGGTTGATTGTGTCCTAGCCTCAGAAGAGAAAGAGGAAGCTGAACCCCAGCCTCGCCAGCCAAAAAAGACACCCCCCCCACCGCCAAAACCGGAGCCGGTTACTGTTCCCCCTCCAGAGGTGACAGCTACTGCTCCACCCCCGGCTGAACCCGAACCGGTTAATATCCCACCCCCGGAGGTGATGACTACCGCCACTCCCCCGGAAGCCGGCACCGAAATGGAACAACTGAGCCTGCAGTGGAAACAGATTATCACTGATGCCCCCGCCGATGTCAGAAAAAGCAATGCTGTTGCCATACTCAGAAGCGCCGGCGTTAAACCGGTAGCCTTCAAGGATGATACCGTGGTGCTAGCCTTCAGATATAAAATCCACAAAGAGAATATGGAGAAGCCAGAAAACCAGCAGATAGCCCAAAAAATTATCAGCAACTTTCTGGGGCGTGCCTGTCGGGTGCACTGCCTCCATGAACCAGAAGACAACCACCTGGTAGACGCCGCTAAAAGGCTGGGGGCACAGATTATTGATACGGAGGAGAAATGAATATGTCAATGTTGAATCAAGCTTTGGAGCTTAAATCAAAGCTAACCAAGGCTCAAGAAGAACTGGGTAACGTTACCATAGAAGCATCTTCGGGTAAAGGCGCCGTCAAGGTTACCATTAACGGTCAGCAAAAGATTCAGTCAATCAAAATATCGCCCGAGGCGATAGACCGGGATAAGGCGGAAAAGCTGGAAGAACTGGTGCTGAAGGCGGTAACCGAAGCTATAACCAAATCTCAGAAGCTTGCTGCCAAGCAGTTAAAGGGATTAACCGGGGGTCTTAAAATCCCGGGGCTATTCTAATTACAACCAAGGAGAGCTAATATTGAACGAAGGTCTAAAACCTACCACTGACTCCGTATCTAATCTCATTGGGGAACTTAACAAACTACCCGGCATCGGACCCAAGAGTGCCCAGCGGCTTGCCTACCATCTGCTGCGCGCCTCCGATGAGCAGACCAGGCTCCTGGCTGATGCCTTACTATCGGTAAAACAGAAGACCAAGCTGTGCTCCGTCTGCTTCAATGTTACCGAGTCCGACCCCTGTCCCATCTGCCGCAATGAGCAGCGCGACCACACCAAGATTTGCATTGTGGAGCAGCCCCAGGACATCCTGGCACTGGAGCACACCAAGATTTATAACGGGCTATATCATGTCCTCCACGGCGCCATCTCCCCCACCGAAGGGGTCGGCACTGACGATATCAGAATCAGGGAGCTGTTAAACCGGCTGCAGGGTGGCACCGTGAGTGAAGTCATCCTGGCAACCAACACCAACCTTGAGGGGGAACAGACGGCTCTGTACCTGAGCAAACTCACCGCTCCCCTGGGCATCAAGGTCACCCGCCTCGCCCGGGGACTCCCCTTCGGCACCGAGCTGGAATACGCCGACGACGTTACCCTCACCCGCGCCCTTGAGGGCAGACAGGAGTTTTAGTACCCTGAGTTCGTCTATATGGCTGTTAGGCGAAACGGTGGCAAATGAGATAGGAGGTAATAAATTATGGAAATCTTGAGATGGAAGACAAGGATTGCGGTGTTGTGGATCTTTATGG
>CAYRNL010000013.1:3998-12013 GCA_964425705.1 uncultured Dehalococcoidales bacterium | reverse complement strand
TTTGCCCCGCATTTAGGGCAGCTCATATTGTAGCAGGGAGTTCCTACCTGGTGAGGAATCGTTGCTCTGCACTTGGGACATACGCAATTCCCGCTGGGTCCAGCCCCGGGGCGTGTTCCTCCCATCCTACCGCTACCGCCGCCTCCTCCCCGACCAACACCTCTACCTGTTCCTGGACCACCTCCCCCAGGGGGTCCAGTGCCATCTCCTCTAGGCATAATTATACCTCCAGCAAAAAGTCAAATGACCTGGCTTTTATTTTTCTTTCTTTTCCAGCTCTTCAATGTGGCGCTGGATATCGGATAGCTGCTCAGCCAGCATCTGTGATTGAGCTTTGAGCATCTCCAGCTCCTGCTCCGGACTGGCTGGCTGGGGTGGTGGGGAAACCGGGGGCGTCATCCCCATACCACGCCCCATACCTCTGCCCATACCCATACCTCTGCCCATACCCATGCCTCCGCCCATACCCATGCCTCCGCCCATACCTGTACCAAAGCCTGTGCCGGCTCCCATACCGAAGTGGCTGGCGACATTAGCTTGAGCGGTGGCTTGAAGCTGGCCTGATTTGTAGGCCTGGATGGCATCACTGACTTTGCCACTAGCCCCGGTGATTACCTGAAGCCCGCTGGCAGCTAGTACCTGATAGGCATTGGGTCCGCAGTTACCGGTAAGTACTATCTCCACTCCTTTACTGGCAATCATCTGGGCGGTGGAGATTCCGGCGCCACCGGCTGCCATAGCACTGGAATTATCCATAGCTTCAAATTGCATGGTATCCGGGTCAACAATGATAAAATAAGGGCACCGACCGAAACGTGGGTCTACCTCGGCATCAAGGCTGGGACCAGTGGCTGAAATAGCAATTCTCATACTTAACTCTCCTTTGTTCCTAGCTCTCGCATTCTTGCCTCAATCTGCTCGAGCTGGCTCTTTATGGCGTTAGCTTGCTCCTGCAAGAAGTCAAGCTCCTGCTCCTTGGTCATTTCCGGGGCAAAGGGCATGCTTCCAGGAGCGGGTGGTGCTGTGTAGGGTGGATATGAAGTCGGCATAGCTCCGTATCCCGGATAAACAGGATAAGGGGTTGGCTGAGATGGCCAGGCTACTGGTGCCCCGGCGGCTCCGCTGAGGAAGTAGCCGCATCGGGGCAGTCCGCCTCTGCCTATACCGACATAGGGCCAGGGGGGAGAGCTTCCACGAAAGCCAAACCCCATCCCTCCCCCAGAACCAAATCCTCTGCCGAATCCTCTACCAAATCCGTTAGGCATAATGTCACCTCCTATTGTTACATTTTTATAAATATTAGTCTAGTAAGGTCTATATGCGGGATAAGGGGCGCTATAATATGGGTATCCATAGAATGGAGCGTATGGGTAACCATATCCCATATAAGGGGCGCTAACCCCGTATCCACCAGCATAAGGGTATCCGTATAGTCTCCTCCGACCGAGACCAAAGCCAAACCATCCTCTGCCGGGGATGGGATTAGCGAAGCCTGGTCTGCCAAAACCGGCACAATAACCAGCTCCTCTCCCTGTCATCGGTCCCATTCCTCTGGGTCCGGTTCCATCTCCAAATGGCATTCTGCTCACCTCCCATTTGTTATTTTTGTCTTTCCATAGTCAATAGCTGAATGCCTTTAATCTGGCGGAAGGTTGCTCCTTGACTGACACAGTTAAGCACCGCTTCTGGATTAACTACCCTTGTCCCGGAGATGGCATCAACCCCGTAGTCAAAGAGGACGGGAGATAGTGGGGTGGTACCACCCAGGACAATAACGTAGGCTTCGGGGCGACACAGGTTGAGCAGTTGCTCTATGGTGTGATTGGTGAAAGCGGTACCGGTAATACCAACAACCTCAGCCTGAGGGACAAGGTTTTCTGCCTCATTCTGGGCAAAGTCCCCTTCCTGTGGACGTTGCTCAATCACCCATAGTTTCTTCACCACGCGGCGCAGCTCGGGAACAAAGGGGAAGTGACCGATGAGGGCTACTTTCTTGTCTGCTCCCCTCTCAGCAAGAAGGTCTTTGGCGTTAACATCAACACATTTTCCTTCGTCAATCTCAAGAAGCGAGTTAATGGTTGCCATGCCGATAGCTGCTTCCAGCCGACTTGAAGAATAAGCCATTTTGGCTACTTCCAATGCCCTTTTCCCAATCAGTGTTCCTGCTTCTTTTACGGGAGCAACATCCTGATGGTGTGTGTAATCGTGAGGTGTTGCTGCCAGTCCACAGTTGTGTGTCAGCACCGCTGTCTGGAAGGGTCCCTGGCGTATATCTTTCACTATTCTGTTTTGTCTTAGCGTGGCGATTAAGTCATCCAGAATTTTCATATGCTACCTTCAAACTTAAATGAACTTAAGTCCGCTAAAATTGTGGACATATGCTCATAATCATAATAACATTTTAATAATATACTGTCAAGGGTGCCGGTATAGTCTGGTGTTTTCCATAGCCTCAGCCTACCAATCGGAGTATAATTATGGTTTAGATAAAAAGTGGACTGGTAGGAATGGTCTTATTAATGTTGAACCCGTAGGAGGTAATTGATTTGAAGCAAAAAGTAGTAGTTCTGAATCCCAAAGATAATGTAGCCACTGCCCTGACCAATCTGAAAACAGGGGATAGTTTAAAACTACGGATTGGTGGGGAGACCCGGACGGTAAAGCTAATTGCTGATGTGCCTTTTGGGCACAAGTTTAGCTTATCTCAAATAGAACCTGACTCTCTGGTGATTAAGTACGGCGAGGTTATCGGCGCTGCCACCACTACCATAGAGACTGGCGACTATGTTCATATCCATAATGTGGTCAGTACCCGTGGACGGGGCGATTTGGAAGGAGGGAAAAAGTGAGCTTTCTTGGCTTTCGGCGTCAAAATGATTCGGTAGGTGTTAGAAACTATATCGGTATTATTGCTACGGTGGCTTGTGCCAACGATGTAACCTGGTGGATATCCCAGCGGGTCAAGGGCTGTGTCCCCTTTATCCACGGTCAGGGCTGTTCTCAAACACAGCCCGACCTTGACCAGGTAACCCGAACTCTCATTTCCTTAGGCTGGAACCCCAATCTGGCCGGAGTGCTGGTGGTAAGTCTGGGTTGTGAGTCAGCGCCGGCTGATGATATAGCTGAGGGTATCGCTCAATCAGGCAAGCCTGTGGAGAAAATAGTAATTCAAAAACTAGGGGGTGCTACTGCGGCTTTAGCTCAGGGCATCCATCTTGCGCATAAGATGGCGAGAGAGGCATCCAGTATAAAGAGAGAGGAGTTTCCCTGCTCCGAGCTGGTAATCGGTGTGAAGTGTGGTGCTTCCGATACCACCTCGGGGCTGCTTTCCAACCCGGCAACCGGTGTTGCCTGTGATTTGCTAATTGATAATGGTGGTACCTGCATATTTGGCGAAACCACAGAATTTATGGGGGCAGAGCATATCCTTGCCCGTCGTGCCGTTAATACCGAGGTAGCCAGCAAAATCATGGAAATTGTCGCCCGTATGGAAAGAAGGGTTATTGCTATGGGGGTTGATATGAGGGGAGGTCAACCGACTATCGGAAATATTAAAGGAGGGTTGACCACTATTGAAGAAAAATCTCTGGGTGCCATAGCCAAGGGGGGCACCAAGCCCATTCAGGGAGTCTATGAGTATGGCGAGCGACCTCGGGGTAAGGGTCTATTTATAGTGGATACGCCGGGGCGAGAACCTGAATTTCTCACTGCCCTGGCTGCCGCCGGAGCTCAGGTTATTGTTTTCAGCACCGGACTTGGTGCCCCACAGGGATTCCCATTCGTCCCTACTATTAAGGTTACCGGGAATCCTATGACCTATGAACGGCTCCCGGAACATATAGATGTCTTTGTTGAGTTAGAGGATGGCGCCAGTTCTGCAATTGCCCAGGCAGGACAGATGATATATAAAGAAGCTCTGGCAGTAGCTTCGGGAAAGCAAACCAAGGCGGAGATAATAGACTATGGTAACTTTCCCAACATTTTTACCATCGGTCCCGTGATTTAGGCTATGATATCAGGCGAATTAGCTCTTACCGTGAATATGTCCTGTAACCGTTGGGGCAGTTCAATATGAGGAGGGAATATGGCTAAGCACATTGGCATAGTTGGTTGCAGTGCCGAGGGGGCAGCCCTTTGTTATCTCACCATTTGCACGGAAGCACCAAATCTAATGGGTCGTTACGCTCATCCTGAGGTCACCATGCATACCTTTTCTCTCGCCGAATATATGCGAAACATTGAAGCCGGTGACTGGGATAAAGTCGCCGGTTTGATGTTATCTTCAGTAGCCAAGGTGGCAGCAGTGGGAGCCGACTTTGCCATATCTCCGGATAATACCATCCATCAGGCATTTGACCTTGTCATGAGGAAATCTCCCATTCCCTGGCTCCACATTGCCGAGGTGGTGGCTGCTGAGGCAAAGCGACACAACTATAAACGCCTGGGAGTTTTGGGCACGCGCTTTTTGATGGAAGGTCCGGTTTATCCTGATAAGCTATCTGCGGTGGACATTGAACACCGGGTACCCGAGGTGAACGATCGGGAACGTATTAACGAGATTATACTGGGCGAACTGGTCTGTGGTCGGTTTACCCGGGAATCTCGCACCTATTTTAGCGAAGTAATCAGCAAGCTACAAAAACAGGGTTGCGATGCCGTGGTTCTTGGTTGCACCGAGATACCACTGCTGGTAACCCCGGAAAGTTCACCTCTGCCCACACTGGATTCAACCAGGTTACTGGCAAGGGCTGCTCTGAGGAAAGCAATCGGGGGAGACTAACGAGAAAGCATGCTGTATTTAACAGCACCCGGTTACGAGCTGGCTTTGAGCTTATGTAGTAGTTTGCAAGGCTGACCGGAACCGAGAAATGATGCTGGAGGTTGGGGTTAAGGAGAAGGGTGGTCTCTCGACAATAGGCACAAGTTCCAGACAGACAAAGGTAGGGCCTGTCTGATTCATAACGGTTTCAATATTGCTTTCCAGACTTTCCAGGTCTTCAAACTGGTGTATGTTAGCATACCCCGCAGCCTGAGCCAGACCGGTGAAACTGATTTTGCCGGCATGAGGAATGGACTGGCTACCTGAAGTGCGGTAGATATTATTCTTCAGCAGGAAGTGAATCAGATTAGGTGGAGCCATATTGGCGATGGTTACCAGACTGCCTAAATTCATCAGCAGGCTACCATCACCATCCAGCACGATAATCTTCTTATCCGGTCGAGCCAGTGCCAGCCCCAGTCCCACCGATGAGGCTTTCCCCATGGCTCCGGTGAAAAACAGGTCCAGCCCCGGGTTGGTGGAGGCCTGAGGCCATTCAAAGTTAGCTGTCATCGTGGCGACAACAATAGCGTCACCCCGGTGCTGCGAAATAGCTTTTTGGGCTTCAAAGCTGTCAATCAAGGTTATTCCATCTCCCTTCCTATCAGGACTGCCACTGGTTGCTGGAGTCTGTTTGCTTCGTTGAAACCGAGTGATATTCTCTCTGCATTCTCGTCAGACGTCACCAGGTAGTGTTTGATGCCCCAGGCATCCAGAATTGGTTCAATGAAGATAGCTGCCGAGTCAGTAGGAGGGGTATCCTGTCGCCAGCCCCGGTAGTCAATTAACAGGAGCAGAGGCAGTTTAAGGTCCAGGGCTAAACCTCTGACCGAATCTCCTGACTCAAAGAAACCGGTGCTCTGGTGCCATACCACTGGCTTTTTGCCTCCCAGCATAAGACCAGTGGCAATAGCGATAGCTTCTCCCTCACGGCATACCGGAACCATTGTGAAAGCAGGCTGGTTCTTGAGGGCTTCAGATACCAACTGGTTCTCTTGGTCAGGGAGCCAGACGATGTGAGTGATGCCACACTTCTTGAGTTCGTCAATAATTCTATCAGCCGTAAATGATAATTTCTTGATGATTAGTGTCCACCTCCTTTTCTGTTATAAACGGTAAACCATTTCTGCTTATGAGTCAATGGTCGTATAAACCCGATTAATAGGGACTTTGTTTAGGCTACGCTGGACTCTTTTAAAAGTTATCAATGCTGTTGCCTACTTTTTGCCCTTGGTATATGATTAAGTGAGCGAAGAGTACCATTTTATGGGGAGGACTATATGTGGCTTCAGACCAGAATGTTTTTGTTAGTCATAGTTCTGTTTGGCATTCTCTACGGGGTAATAACGGGTATCGGTACCTGGATGGGAGCGGGGAGTGCTGTGTTCTATATTGGTTTAGCCCTGGTCATTCTTGGTATCCAGTATCTGGTGGGCCCGGCTATAGTCAGCAGGACGATGAAGATAAAGTGGGTTTCGGAGAAAGAAGAGCCAGCACTGCACCGAATGGTGGCTGAACTTGCCGAGAGTGCTAACCTGCCCAAGCCTAAAGTTGGCATTTCCCAGCTAAACATACCCAATGCCTTTGCTTTTGGTAGGACACGACGGGACGGGCGGGTTTGCGTTACCCGGGGTATCCTCAATCTGTTGAGTAAAGACGAGTTGAGGGCTGTCCTCGGGCATGAGTTATCACACATAAAACATCGGGATATGGCTATCATCACCTTTCTTTCAGCTATCCCGCTGATATTGTACTGGATTGCCTGGACTACAATGTGGAGTGGGATGCTGGGTGGTCGTCGGCAGGGGGGTGGTTATGCGGCGCTAATCGGACTGGGTGCTTTCCTTCTCTACTTCATTACCAATCTCCTGGTGCTCTATGGTTCCAGAATTCGGGAATACTATGCCGACCAGGGGAGTGTCCAGCTGGGAAACATGCCTCATCACCTGGCTTCGGCACTGTATAAGCTGGTTTATGGGAATGCCCGTTTACGGAGAAGTGAGGAAATGAAGCGGGTTGAGGGAGTCAAAGCCTTCTTCCTTAATGACCCCTCCCGAGCCTGGGGAGAGATAAGAGAGCTATCCCAGATTGACCGGGATATGAGCGGCACTATTGACTATGATGAGCTTATGGCACTGCGTCAGAAAGAAGTGAGACTGGGTACTGGTGATAAATTGATGGAGCTTTTTACCACTCACCCCAATATGCTCAAGAGAATAAAGCAACTGTCCACTTTTACCGTTTGATGCCATTAAATTAGCCGCTATAGAAGAACTGATAAATCCTTGTCGGCGAGTTTAACTTTTACCGTTATTTCTTTACATTAATCCACAGGTGGACTGATTCTTTGGGAGAGGGCTTATCTCCCTCATATAGTGAGAACTCTACCTTCTGGTTGTTTCCCGTCTTGGTTGGGGTGAAGCTCATCTCCCCTTCCCATTTCCCTTCGTGCTCCAGGGTCACCGGTCCTAATCCACTGTTTTTTATCCCGTCAATAGTCACCACTATCTGGTAGCTGACTGTCTCCTGTTCTTGGTTGATGATGCCCAGTGTTACCTTGCCTTCTTCACCCACCTTTAGCTCCGTGGGATAGTTGGCTGCTTTACCTTCCTGTCCTAGGATATAAAGCTCGGTAAACCTCTCGCCTATCTTGGGAGTGACGGCAGCATAGACCAGAGTACCTACCGCCCCCACTATCGCCACGGTGAGAATAGCGGACAGAGCCTTGTCCAGGGTACTTTGTCCCTGCCAGGCGAAGCTCAAGTCAAAGGAGGTGGTAAATCTTTCCTCCTCAGCCAGTCTACGCAGTCGATACCAGGCTACTATTGATGCGATGAAGATGAAAATGGCGATGGAGGCGAGACCGGAATATACTGTTATTCCCCACGGGGTATAGTTATTAACCAGTCCAAGAAGCGCCACCACTGCGATGCTGATACCAAAACTCAGCGCTACCCTCTCTACGCCACCAATGTCCCCCTTTTTGGGGAACAGAGCAGTTATTAAGGCGTATCCCGGGAAGAAGAGCATAAAGGGCAGACCGAGGATAATCCGGGCAACGTTGGAGGGAACAAGGATGATGATAGGGATTAAGACGATGACCAGCAGATTCATGGGCAGTAGCCCATTGCCTACTCTGAATTTCAATGAGTGTACCTCTGCTTACCTTGACTCACGCTTGTAGTATAGTCAACCT
>CAYRNL010000013.1:0-3898 GCA_964425705.1 uncultured Dehalococcoidales bacterium | reverse complement strand
ATGCCGGGATTATTATGCTTACTGCTTTCATCCTGTTTACAACCTGTCTCCCAGAGGAATGAACCAGGGTTGAGGCAACCTAGCCATCTCAAACAATTTTAGCACTAAAGCAATAGCCGTTAGTCGGGTGCGGAGCTTAAGGGTTAGCAATGCCCTTAACGGGCTGAGCTTGCCGCAGACAATTTGCAGCAGCGCTCTGGAGGACAGGGCTATATTTGTTACTCCTCTAACCGAGGTATCCCGCTGAACGACTTCAACCGCTTTGGAAGTTATCTTAACCTCAATTATCTCCTTGTCCACCTGGAAGATTATTCTTCTGCCGGCAAAGGAATTCCTTGTTTGTGGAGTATCTAGCAATGCTTTGAGGAGGAGTAAGGGAGCCTCTAATCTTACCGTCATTACCCCGGTCTGAAGCTTTAGCCAGCCCTTAAAGACATCCTCTGTGTCAAATGACGGCGCAAACAGCACCATATCCACATCTCTTTTAGTGCAATAATCCACTGCAGTCTCAACCAAGCCCGGTAATGCCCGGGTATCCTGTGCTTGAAGCTCAATAATACTTCCCTGGGTTAGTTCCTCTTCGGTGGTTATGGAGACCATTGCCACTCCGACGACTTTACCCTTCTCTATGGCGACAAAGACATTGCCCTCAGCTGAAGCCTTATTTATAAAGTAGCTGATGAAGTTTTTGTCCCGGACGAAATGTGGTGTTTTTCCCGGTATGTGTTTATATAACTCCACGATTGCCGGGAAGTCTTCTCTGTTATATTCTCTTATTGCCAATTTAGAGCGAGGCAAGGACCTTTAACCCCCTGACGCAAAGTTTGGCTAGAGCACCGGGTGCATTGGTTCTAACTCTCGCCTTCCCGGTGATTATTAGCCAGGTTAGACTACCAATTCTCCGCCATCTCCCCCAGCTGCGAAAATTGACCAGCAAGGGAAGGGCGTCTTTATTTATGATTACCTCAATCATCTTCCCCAAGTCTTCCCGCTTGGCACCAGCCAGCTCGGCCAGTGATAATTTGGTGTTACCGATGGTTAAATATAACCCCTTTGATTCGGCTAGTGCCTCCCGCAGCTTCCCTCTTCGGTGTATCAAATTGAGTAATCCCGCTTTCAGCACCTTTTCCGGTTTTATTATCTGGGCATATACCGGGGTTTGCCGTATCTCAATGAAACCACTCCTTATATTACGTTTATACGAAGCGGAACCTTTCAGGTGCCAGGCGAATGCCATACCGGCACCCCTCGTTTTCGCCATTTGCAGGGCGGTATCATGCAGTTTACGGTCAAGCCCGGAACCACGATGACGAGGATGTATGGCGGTGTCTCCTGAGGAAACAGTGAAAACGCTGGAATCTCTGCTGAGTGCCAGGTTTCTAAAGTGTAGACCCCGGTGCCCAATAATTTCACCCTTATCTTCTATAATTACTATGTCATTGTCGTTGAAATTGGGATATTCAGGATATAGTCTCTGCCATTTATCCAACCCTCCCCAGACCCCATAGCAGAGGTTAAGGAAATTGACGATGTTTATTTCCTCGGCGGGTTTATAGGACCTAAAAGTGAAATTTTTCAAAGGCGTTTTATTGCTGGTCATTTTAGATATACCGTTAACTTTAATTACCTCAATCCATTATCTCAGAGCCATAGTTCACCGGTCAAAAGAGAAGGCTTCTCTTACTGAGGTGAACCGGAAATCCTTAAGCAGTTTACTCAGCTTCTCCTCTGTTTTGGACAGGCGGTAGTAGTGGTACCATCTCACCGAGCTTAGCCTTGGCTGACCCGGGTCAAGCTCCCAGGGATGCAGGTAACACACCGCGGGGTGACCGGAACTATTTATTTTCTCTATGGCATGCCGTATGAACCAGTAGGGTAAGAACCTGAGATAAAATCCCCCGGCAATGGGTATGTTTCTGTTTATTATGGGGAGGTGGTATGACGACAGAGGTACTTCCCAGAAGTCGCTTTCCGGAAAATCACGGGTAAAATCCGACGAGTGGATGTGGTAAGGGAAGCGGGGGGCGTGGGGGGCACCATAGAGATGGGTTCTTACCGGGAAAATACTGGAATCGTATCTTAAGCCTTTCTCTTTCAGTATATCTATTGCCCAGGCACTTTCCGCACCGATGGTGAACATCGGAGCGCGATAGCCGATTACCTTTGCCTGGGTAATTTCTTCTAAAGTCTTAATAGACCGGGACAGGTCATCGGCAAACTCGGTTGGTGATTGTCTGGTTACCGCTCTATGCCAGTAGCCATGAGTGGCGATTTCGTGGTTCTGTGATTTGATAGCCTCTACAAGCTCAGGATGCTGCCGGGCAACATAGCCCAGGATGAAGAAGGTTGCCCGAGCGTCAGCTTTAGCCAGTATCTCTAACAGTTTGTGGGTGCTGGCAACGATTCTGCTTTCCTGCGAATCCCAGAGAATGGGGTCTGTATCGGTGAACCATTCTTCAACATCAACGGTAAGGATATTGGTTAGAGAAGTGTCCATAATGGTTTCAACTGCTCACTTTGTTACGTGGTAAAGACAGGTACTATGTTTATTATTCCTGTCTGAGATTGCTCCAGAGCTTCTGTAAAAGTAGCTTTGCTGTTCTTAAACCGTCCTCAATGATAGAAAGGCGGGAAGACTTACTATCCCAGTTACAGCTTATGGGGACTTCAGCCATAGTGAGTTTATTCTTTGCCGCCTCATATATCATCTCGGTTTCTATCTGAAATTCGTTGGACACAAGCTCCAGCCTGTGCCAGGCATCCCTGGTTAGCGCCCGAAAGCCACTGGTGCAGTCGGTTATCCATTTTAACCGACCGGTTATTAACCGATATTCCCTCGTTTGTTGTTTAGCAATCTTGGTGGTTGGCGCCGGGAAGAAAGAAATTATAACCGAGATAATAAACGAAGCCAGATTGTTGCTGAGCCTGCGGTGAAGGGGTGGGCGGGATACCTTAGATTCTGATAAAGCCCTTGAACCGATGACGAGGTCGGCTTGGTTTTGAATTATAGGAGCAATTACTGTGGGTATCTCCTTGGGGTCATGAGCTCCGTCACTATCAAGGAAGACGATTATATCCCCCTTGGCTCTTTTAACGCCGGTCTTCATAGCGGCGCCCTTTCCCTGGCTATTTTGGTGCGAAACCACTATAGCCTGGCTGGTACGGGCAATCTCAGCGGTTTTATCCTTTGACCCGTCATCAACGGTGATTATCTCGTGATTATACGCTGAGAGGCTCTGTCTAATCCCGGTAATGACGCTGCCAATAAAGCTAGCTTCATCTCTCGCTGGAATGATTACACTTACCGAACGGGATGGGGAATCTGAAGCTTGTTTTCGTGAACCTCGCATAGCACCTAGAATATAAACTATAGCCCGCTCGGAGTCAACAGAAGCGGTTTCTATCCCAGAAAGCGTCATAATTTTAATGTTATTTTTGTTAGCTTTGATAATGGCGCATTTCGCCGATATTCCATAGTTTTCGGCGCAGGAGCATCTCTGCGTTTGTTAGGTGAAAAAAACTGCTGTTTTTGGGCTTACAATTACCCAGAATGTCCTGCCGCCAGTTCGGGGTTTTATTTGACAAGCGGCGAAGAGCCATTTAGAATAACGACGTTGTTGCCCCAAGTTTCACCCGGCTAGCCGGTAGGCTAGCTTGTTTAAAAAGAGAGAAAGGAGGATTCTATATAGGTGAGAGTGCAATATATGTGAGAGGGTTACCATGTTCTTTTTTTAGAACAGTTTTATTACAGCCCCTGTATCCACAAACTCTTTCTACTTACCCCTGAAATTTCCAGTTCTCCGTATTCATCCAGTTTATTTGTCCCTTTTATAATTTCCTCAGTTAAGCTTCTTCAGATTCCTAGGACCTAGAATATCCAAAAATGGTTATTTTACAG
>CAYRNL010000012.1:0-12306 GCA_964425705.1 uncultured Dehalococcoidales bacterium | reverse complement strand
AGGGATAAAGGGTGAGGGGTTGGTAAACAATCTCTATTTCCCCACCTGCGTCCAGTGGCACAGCTTTCCCTCAATGAGAGCAAGGACAATGAATGCCACCGCACCAATAAGGCTCATGGCCAGGATGGCAGCATACATTTTGGTATAAGCCAGTTGCTGCCAGGTATTCATTACATAGTAGCCCAATCCCGAGGCGGTAGCAAATGATTCTGCCAGGTAGAGCACAGCAATAGCAATGGCAACATTAACTCGCAGTGAGGTGAGAGTAGCTGGCAGGCAGGCAGGAAGATAGGCATACCTGAGAAGCTGCAGCCGGTTTGCTCCCAGGGAACGCAGGGAAAGGATAAGCTCCGAAGGTATATTGCTGGAGGCATCGCGCACTATCACCAGGACTTGAAAGAACAGGATAAGGGTGATGAGAAATATTTTACTGATATCCCCAATGCCCAGAAACAGGATTATGATAGGTAACAGGGCAACCTTGGGGATGGGATAGGTGGTGTAGATTAAGGGGAAGGCAAATCTATCCCACTTTCTGTTTTGTCCCAGTACCAGTCCCAGGGGGGCACCGATGGCAGTGGCCAGTAGCATGCTGGCTAGTATGCGCCATCCGCTGACGGCAATATGCCAGCCAAGCTCGTGGGGCAGGTCAAGAATAAAGGTGTATATTACTGCCCATGGCGTGGGCAGTAGAGGCGAATTCACTGCCAGTGCCACTACTGCCCAGACGACGAAAAGACCAAGGAGGCTCGCTGATATTGATTTTACGCTCATCGCCTATCCTCCCAAAGTTTAGCCTTCCCAAACCTCTCCCGTATCCAGAACCACAGTCTGAATATGAGGAGCTCTCCTTTTCATCTGCTCCACAAATTTCTGGGGGGTGCCGGGGGTAATAAATCGCTGGTAAAACGGGATGGAACAGGTGATATGATAATGAATGGGGATAACCACTCTTGCCTTCAGTCTCAGTGCTGCTTCAGCAGCCTGGGAAGGGCTCATACATATCCTCTTTATCAATCCGAAGCGACCCTGAAAGAATATCATCCCGCTGATGGGTAGCAGAGCAACCGTGATGTCAAATCGGTTCCCAATTTCAGCCATTCCGGGGAAAAACCTGGTATCACCTCCGAAGAAAACGCTTTTCCCGCCTTTTTCCAGAAGGTAGCAGTTTTCCCTGACGGGATGAACCGCAGGTAGAGCGGTAACTCTTATCCCGGCTACCTCTCTGCTTTCCCAGAAGTTAAGCCCTTCCACACGGTGAAATCCCAGCTGTTCGACCTGTCTGGTTTCACCATTGGGCATAATTACTGTTGCCGAACGGTTAATCTGCTCTATTGCCTTAATGTCAAAATGGTCTTTATGACGATGTGAAATGGCAATCAGGTCTATGGGTGGTAGCTTGTCCAGGGGTATTCCTAAGGGATATTTATGTCGGCAGAGAAGGTGAATGGGGTCATTGAACCACGGGTCGGTCAGAATTCTCCTACCATCAAAGTCAATCAGGGTGGTGGAATGACCGATGATAGTGATTTGCAGTTTGCTCACGGGGAGATGCTCCTCTCCACCAGCTCTCTTACTTCCCGGCACCTTTGGGTAAAATCTGAGGTCTTCCGATATTCGGAGTATCCTGAACCGGTGTTTTCTACAACAATGGTTTTCGTGTTAGGAGGGTGTTGCAGCACCAGAATCCTTTTGCCCAGAAATACTGCCTCCTCAATATTATGGGTTACCAGCACCATTGTCAGTGACATAGTTTCCCACAGATTGATGATTAGATTCTGCAAATCCTCTCTGGTGAGGGCGTCTAAAGAGGCGAAGGGTTCATCCATAAGCAGCAGGTCCGGCTTGAGTGCCAGGGTGCGGGCGATGGCTACTCGTTGCCGCTGTCCACCACTGAGCTCTGACGGGTAGTGGTTGGATACCGCCTTAATACCTAGCTGGGACAGCCATTTTTGAGTAATCCGGGTTATCCGTTCTTTATCCAGTCGGCGTACCTTTAATCCCAGGGATACATTGTCAAAGGCGCTGGCCCAGGGGAGAAGCCCATATTCCTGCAGGATGAGACCGGTGGCGAGGCGGGGTTTGGTTAACGGACTGCCGTCAATGTTTATTTTGCCCGATGCCGGCAGGAGCAAAGCGGCTAGTAGATAGAGGAGAGTGGTTTTACCACAGCCAGAAGGTCCGATTACCGACCACCTTTCCCCTTGAGCAATACTCCAGTTGAAATCAACGAATATGGGAGACTCTGTTTGATAAGAAAAACAAAGTCCCTCAACCTCAACCATAAGTTAACCTCTAAGACTGATTTTCAGCCTTTTCTCATTACAATCTTTATGAAGCCGTTATTGATAACTATCCGGTAGTCCTCAAAACGGCTTTCCTCTAGAGCCCTGGCAACTTTGCCACGAGTGTATTCCTCTGTTTTATAGCCGACATGCATATATGGCCAAACACGCTCTACTATCCACAAAGGCAGGGTCAAGCCACTCCCTTGAAAATCGCCAATCGTTATTCGCATTTCCTCTCTTGATGCATCCCGACGACCGTCATACATCCAGGCTTCTCCTTGGGGTTTCAAAATCCGATAAAGCTCATCAAATGCCTGAACCGGTTTCTCCAGGTGGTGAACCAGACCGGTGCTAACCACTAAATCAAAGGTGGAGTCGTTAAATCCGGTTCGGTAGGTGCTACCGACTACGAATCTGGCTCTGCTTACGCCGGCTTGCTCAGCGTTCTTTTGGGCAATTCTTATCATATCCCGGGAGACATCCATGCCAACAATAGTAACCGTTGGCATCAACTGGGCAATCTTGATCGGCAACCACCCCGGGCCAGTTCCGGCATCAAGGATAGTGCCGCCAATATCATTTTGGCTCATTTCCTCGGCAATTTGATTGTAGAAGTTCTCCAGATACTTACAAACAAAGCTGTTGTAAAATCTGGTTATCGGCCAGGGAATCTTTTCTACTGTCATTATCCTAAAGCCAATGTTACTACTTTAGACTATTTGTTAAAACCTCACCCTCCAATAAATTCTACTTTCTAAATCCTGGACTTAAAAGTCCATGGATTTGGTTTCTTGGGATTTGGTAATTAGCGCTTTGAATTTGCTTAGAGTTTCGTGCTTGGAATTTAGGATTTCACTATAGACTTTTCTCTTCGTTGGGCTAAGGAGCTTATTTAATCACGGTGTCTAAGAGGGGCGTTAGTCCCTCTTCTATTTATCTCCCCCTCTCCTTCTCAAGGAGAGGGGGAATAAGGGGGTGAGGTTCTAATAAACAATTTCCATATCGTCTGTGCTTGGTTTGCTAAATCTGGTGATAGATAAAAATATCAAGGAGTATTGCTACCGAGATGGTCAGTCTGAATACTGTCAGCGAAGCAAAGGCTTTAAGCCCTCTGTCTTTGTTGGACGCATTCTTAAGAAACCCTATCCCACAATACAGGGCATAGATGCCGGTGACTAGCACCAGGATAAGATAGAGATTACTGAGTGGCGCTAACAGAGGCAGCAGGCTACTTAACAGGATGGTCAGGATAAGAAAACTGAGACCAATGCTGACCGCAAACCGTAGTGACGGCATAAAGAAAAAGGCAGGCAATTTCATAACTGGTTTGCCACTAGCTCCGTAGGTAAGGTGTAAGGGGTAATAGACCATAATGTGAGCCGCCTGCCACACCAGACCGAGGAGGTAGAGATACCAGGGAAGCGGACTGGTAAATAGCGTTTCCGGTGAGAAAGCTGCCCAACCCCCCAGGTAGACCAGACCTACAATAGGGGGGAGTGATAAATAACCCACCCGGTCACGCAGATAAGCCGAGTAAAGAGAGCCTAAAATAATCGCCAGAAGCAGAATAAAGAAGTTTACCGGGTTGAAGAAAAACCAGGACAATAAGAGAGAACAGATAAAAAAGAATATAGCCGAGACCAGGGCATTATTAGCTTTGACCCGTCCGCTGGGGATGGAGCGTTCCGGCCAGATTACCTTGTCCCGGTTGCGGTCTATGTAATTATTAAGGGTAACAATTCCCCCGCCAGCAAAGGCAACCGCCAGAAAACCAAGGATACACTTGTCCCAGGGGGGATAGCCTTGAATGCTTAAGACCACAGCACTAGCCGCATTTAATGGGGTCAGCAATAAAAAGATGGGGGGAACCAAGGTGAGAAAGCCTAATAGCCTATCGGTTAAGGAATAGCTTTCCTTGGTAGCTAACCCCAGACCAAGAAATGAGCGGAGCACTTGATTCACTCTGTTTCCCTTCTCCCTGCCTAACCAAACCGGTAAGAGATACCAAATCCTCCTCTAGGATAGTTCCAGGTTACTGCTCCTTGGTCGCAAACAATATTACAGGTTCCGCACTCAAGACAGCCTTCCCAGTTGAAGACCACATTATCGTTTTCCACTTTATAGTTTTCCACCGGGCAGGTATAGGTGCACAGCCAATGAGGGCACTTCTTGCAAATTTCTGAATTTACCTCAATGTGAGGGATGCTATCTACATGAAATAGATTCAGGGCTAGCTTATCATCAATATTCATAGGAATGCCCACGCTCCCTTCAAGCATTGCCAGATAAATCTAACCAGAGGGAAAGTTCGGTTGAAAGCCCGAGACAGTTTATTCTGGGGATGTAATTTGGGTAGTTCATGCGTGTTAAAGTAGTTTAGCGCCAGCCAGGCTTTCTTCAGCATTTTCCATTCCTGTCGTCTCTTGGGTAGCTCGTTTATGGTGAAGTAGTCCACTGCCATCTGGGTTATCGCCTTAAAATAGGCGTCAAAGAATTCGGGATTGCTTTCGGCAAAGTGGTTCATTTTGCGATACCGTTTTAAGTCTTTCATAACGAAGCTCTTATTGAGTAGCTTCTGATAATGAGATAGGCTTTTCTCAGAAAAATCACTCCGTCGCTTAGCCTCTATTATCGCCTCTGCTGCCGCTTCGCCAGAAGCCATGGCAAAGTTGGTCCCCTCGTAGTGAAGGGAGGCATTGAGGAAGCGAGCGGCATCCCCCACCACTAACAGACCATTGGTGTAATACCTGGGAGTAAAGTCATAACCACCGTCAGGAGCCAGGTGTGCCTGGTATTCTATGGTCTTTCCCCCTCTAATATAATTTCTAACCATGGGGTGCTCTTTGAATTGCTCCATTAGCTCGGTTACCTTTACCCTGTGCTCGGTAAGGGGTTTCACTGCTAGCCACAGCACTACCGACAGGCTTTCCAGGTTGGTATAGATATTTCCTCCTCCCCAGATGCCTTTGGTGGCGTCACCGGCTAAATACTTTAGCTCTACACCCTCATTACCACTAAGCTGAAAACGCTCCTCAATAACCTCGCGGGGCAGCTCAATAATTTCCTTCATACCCAGGGATACCTGTCTGGGGATGTATTTCCCCCTCAGTCCAGCCTTTTGCGTCAACAGAGAGTTTGTCCCCTCGGCAATTATGACCACATCGGCATAAAGCTCACCTTCTTCTCCGCGAGCCTTTACCCCGACCACTTTGTCGCCGTCCCATAGCAGGTCATCAACTACCGTATTGGTGAGGAGGAAGGCGCCAACTTCTTCTGCCTTGCCGGCATACCACTGGTCGAACTTAGCCCGGGATACGGTAAAGCTGTTATTATACGGCGGTTTGTTATGGTCTTCGCTTTGCACTCCAATGGAAACGCCATTGTTCTCTGAGACAAGGAAAATCTGTATGCCCTTCATATGGCGTTCTACCGGGGCTTCCTCCCAGAAGTTGGGTATAATCCGGTTTAGAACAGTAGTAAAGAGGACACCTCCGAAGATATTTTTGGTTCCGGGGTAGACTCCCCGCTCTAACAGGGCAACCTCCAGCCCAGCTTTAGCCAGAACATAAGCTGCTGTTGTCCCTGATGGTCCGGCCCCGACTACGATGACATCAAACTTATTTTCGTTTTCCATTTTATCTCTATACCTTTTCAGCTAGGATTTCTCACTATTTTATTAAGTAGAGACCAAATATGCAAGCGCACCCTCAATTAAGACGGAGATTTCCTACCGCTTGGTAATGGATAATCAGTGTGGTAAAATGATTTATCGTGGTTGACAATAAGAAATCTGATTTAGAGACAAAGGCAGTCTCTCTCTCTTCCTTTAAGGAAAGACTGGCTGATTTGTTAACCCTAAGTCGAGGCATTATTGGTCTGGTAATTCTTACCTTGAGCTTTATCGGGAAGGATGCTTACCTAACCGTGGTTATTTTAGCTCTGGTTGGAGCAGCCACCGATATATTTGATGGCAAGGTAGCCAGGCGGTATCTTAAGAACCGGGAAAGCAAGCTGGGGAAATATGATGTAGAAACAGATACCCTTTTCGTTCTTTGCATTATCGCTTATTTTTCTCTGTCTGGCATAGTTGTTCCCAGGGTGGTGGGTTTGACGTGGGTAGGTCTTGCTCTAATGGCAGTGATTGTTTCTAAAAGAGCGCCGAAAGTCTTGCTTATGTTTGAAATCCCCAGCGTGTTGGCAATTCTGACTATCACTGGACTCTACGACTTTAAGATATTTATCTCAATTATTGCGCCGGTGTTTTTCGCCGGGGTCATAATAAACTACAAGAGGGTTCTTTACCTGGTTTTTGAGTATTTCCCCAGGGTATTTTCGGGAGGGTAATAGATGGCGACCAGGCGCAGAAATTTGTTCCTATATCTGGCTTTGGCTTGCTTTATCGGCATTATAGCCATATTTATTGTTGATGGTTATCTAGGGGTCTATGATGCCCTCTATATAACTGCCGGGGAGCGAGAAGAAACAATAGAGCCTGACTTCTGGCAGCGCGAAGACTGGGTTTGGTCAACCGGGGTTAACCAGGGGGAAAGGGTATTTTTCCGCTATGAAGTGGATAATCGCCAGTTTTCTCGATATTCAGGTAATGTGGAGGTGTCTGTGTGGCGGATGCAGGAAAGGGTGCTTAATTTGACCTCACAATCGATAGCAATTGCTCCTTTTGATAAGGGTCAAATAGAATGGATAGTAGATACTACCGAACTCAAGCTAGATGATATTCTTCCAGAGCAGTCTTACCAGTTTTCAGTAATTATTACCAGAGGAGCGATAGAGCGAAAGGTAATCTTACATGTAAATCCGTTAACCTTGCCCAAACCACCTGTCCGGGTAAGTTGATTTCGGAGATTTGAGACGAATATGAAATTAGAATATATACTATTCGGTTTCGGGATTTTGCTCTGCCTGTCCGGTGTTGGCTATCTGGCGGCAGAGTATGTAAAGTACCTGTCCGACATAGGGAAAATGGGTTCCCTGCTCTTAGCTGTGGGTATGTTTGCTTTCATGGGTAAATATTTTGAAAGTTTAGGATGGTGAGCTAGATGCTGATAGCGGTAGCGGTAATTGCCTCTCTGGCGTTTATCAGCTGGTTTGTTTACCGGGCGGTAAGGTCCAGACCGTTTAGGGCTCATACGGTTGCTTATGCCCTCGCCTGTGTAGTCGGTATTTACACTTTTGCTTTCTTTCTTGGTATGGATATACCGCAGCTGGTTAAGGTAGTAGTCAGCATTATGCTTGGGGCAGCACTGATAGTCTTTGCTGCTTACCTCCAGCGTCGCCGGCTGGGTAAACCCTGACAAAAGTAGTGCTACGTAATCAGGGCGGCAATTATTCCTGATAAGAATATGCCGTCAAAGACCCCGGCTCCCCCGATACTTATAAGCTGAGCGCCCAGTTTCTTAAACCTGGGCCAGTTAAGTAAATCGGCACCGATTAGCGTGCCCAGTACCCCTGAAATATAGGCTGCCGGTGCCGGATTATCTCTAGCCAGTAGAAAGGCTAGTCCTGCTGAAATAAGGGGCGCAATCCAGGCAGGCATGACTATGCCCACCCCGGCCACCGGTCTTGCCAGTAACCTGGTGGCTATTATTACAACAGCGGTAACGATGAGAGTGGGTACCATCGGAGCTCGGGGCAGCAAATATAAAGCAAATCCCACAGGGATTATGGCACCACCCACATTCACCGCTATAACCTGACGGGTTACCGCTGGTGGCAGATAGAAGAGGAAGCGGGAGTAGAAGGGGCGGGGCTTCTCATAGGCTATGCGGCGGCGAGACACCGGTATGTTTATCAGGCTCCCGATAAGCACAGCCAGAAGAAGAGCTATTGCTGATTCTGGTGATAAGCCGAGTTTACCAAAGGATATAGTAATGATGTTGAGGAAAATAAGGAGAAGAACTACCGGCAGTGCTATGAGAATCGGCAGAATCAGTCCAAGACAACCCATGTTAGTTTATTATACTCTGCCAACTTGATTGGTTCTAGTGCGGCGATGTTGATACTTGAGCTCGGTCGGGAGAAAGACCAGTGTTTAATTCAATTTGACAATCCAATAGAGTGAACCTATCATCAAAATAAGAAATGAACTGAGGCTTTATTATGTCTTCGCAGAGAGGAAAAGATAAAACCCGTAGCCTGCGTCAGTTGCCCGCTGAAGTGGTGATACTGCGAGATGGTCGTAGCCTGCGTCTCCGACCCATCCGACCTGCCGATAGACAGCGGTGGTTTGATTTTTTCTACCGACTCAGCCCGCGAACCCGCTACCTTCGCTTTCAATACGCCAAGGCTTACGCCTCTGATGAAGAGGTAGCCTACTACACTGAGGTGGAGCTTCCCCAGCGGTGTGCTTATGTGGCGACCACTGGTGAAGGAAAGCAGGAGCGGATAGTAGCTATTGGTCGTTGGGATGCTTTGCCCGATGGCAAGAGCGCCGAGGTAGCTTTTACCGTTGAGGACAACATCCAGTTGCGTGGCATCGGCACTGCTCTTCTGGAGCAATTAGCTGCCACCGCTCTTCGTTTTGGCTACCAGAAATTTATTGCCCGGGTGCTGGCGGAAAATACTATGATGCTTGAGGTCTTTGACGAAAGTGGCTTTCAAAGCACCAAACACTACGAAGATGGCATTTACAACTACTTAATTGACCTGACCCAGCAGGAGGAGTTTGTCCAGCGCCAGGCTTATCGGGAACATGTAGCCCGATTGACAGGAGTGCACCGTCTTTTCTACCCGCAAAGTGTGGCTGTTATCGGTGCTTCCCGAGACCCGGAAACGGTGGGTGGGGCTATCTTTCGCAACATCCTTGAGTTTGGATTTACCGGCACGGTCTTTCCGGTTAATCGTAGTGCCCCGGCGGTGGGTGGTGTCAAAGCCTATCCCTCGATTCTGGATGTCCCTGGAGATGTAGACCTGGCGGTGATTGTGGTTCCTTATACCGGTGTTTTAGAAGTAGTGGATGAGTGTGCCCAGAAGGGTGTGGGGAGCCTCATCATTATATCGGCCGGATTCGGTGAGACGGGAGAGGAGGGTAGAAAACGGGAGCATTCATTGCGGGAAAAGATACTCTCTTACGGGATTCGTCTTCTCGGTCCCAACTGCCTGGGTATGCTCAATACTGATAAAGACGTGTCCATTAATGCGACCTTTGCTCCTGCGATACCTCCGTCGGGACGGATAAGCATGGGCTCCCAGAGTGGTGCTTTGGGAATAGCCCTGCTTGATTACGCCAGGAGTATCAACCTGGGGATGGCTCAGTTCGTCAGTATCGGCAACAGGGTTGATATCTCCTCTAATGACCTTTTGGAGTTTTGGGAAGATGACGAAGACACTGATATTGTCCTGTTGTATCTGGAGTCTTTCGGCAACCCCCGCAAATTCAGCCGTATCGCCAGGCGAGTTTCACGCAAAAAACCTATAATTGTAATGAAGAGTGGTCGCTCCGCAGCTGGTGCCAGAGCTGCCTCATCCCATACCGGCGCTCTGGCAGCTGCTGATGTGGCGGTGGATGCCCTTTTCCATCAGGCTGGGGTGATACGAGTTGATAACATTGAGGGGATGTTTGGTGTTGCCCAGGTACTGGCTTATCAACCACTACCCAGAGGTAACCGGGTAGCCATTGTCACCAATGCCGGTGGTCCGGGTATCCTGGCGGTTGATGCCTGTGAAAACTACGGTCTTAGCGTACCACCTTTATCCGAGGCAATACAGCAGAAGTTACGTCAGTTTTTGCCTCGTGAAGCCAGCGTGACTAACCCGGTAGATATTATCGCTTCGGCTACGGCGGAGCAATATCGGCAAACCCTTACCACTGTTCTGGAATCCCCTGAGGTGGATGCTGTTATCCTCATCTATATTCCTCCCCTGGTAACTCGTCCTGAGGAGGTAGCTTCTGCCGTTCGGGAAGTGGTGGCAAGTCATCAGGGAGAAAAACCGTTGGTGGCTTGCTTTATGATGTCTCAGGGGTCACCGTTGAATCTGCAGCTGGACACCAACCGCTACATACCCTCGTTCGTTTTTCCCGAGTACGCAGTACAAGCGTTAGCCCAGGCTTATAGCTATACCCAGTATCGAGAGATGCCCGAAGGTAAAGTGCCCAGATTTCCTGATATTGATTCAGAGAAAGCCAGCGACTTCCTTCATACCTCAGTAAAGGTTACCGAGGAAGGCACCTGGCTGCCACCGGAAGTGGCTATTAATCTTATCCAGATGTATGGCATCCCCGTAGTACCCACCATTTATGCCACCTCTGCCAAAGATGCGGCTAAGGCAGCCAGGAAACTGGGTTTCCCGGCAGCGATGAAGGTGCGTTCATCAACAATTGTCCATAAGACCGATGTTGGCGGTATAGTCCTGGATTTAAAATCAGCGAGGGCAGTAGAGGAGGCTTATAACAATATTGCAGCCCGACTTAAGGAATTGGGACGCGAAGAGGAGATGGAAGGGGTAATACTCCAGCCCATGGTCTCTGGTGGTCAGGAAGTAATTGTGGGGATGTCACAAGACCCGGTATTCGGACCCCTGGTGATGGTGGGCTTGGGTGGTATTCAGGTGGAAATGATAAAGGATGTGGCCTTCTCCCTGCACCCCCTTACTGATCTTGACCCGGAGCAGATGCTGCGCCAGCTCAAGAGCTTGCCCATGCTGACCGGGTGGCGTGGCAGTCGTCCCCGCGATGTAAATGCACTGAAAGAGGTACTGCTTCGCTTCTCCACTCTAATTGAGGACTTCCCTGAGATAGACCAGATAGAAATAAACCCGCTAATGGTCTTTGATGAGGGAAAAGGATGTGTTGCAGTGGATGCTCGTGTGCTGGTAAAGATTGTCTCAAAGGAAGGATGAAACAGGGCTGACAGTGATTTTGGAAGGTCTGGATGGCCGACCCCCGGGGGGGGATTTGAACCCCCGCTCTCCACCGTGACAGAGTGGTATGTTAGACCGCTACACCACGGTACCACACACCCTGAAGTAGCTTTGCTTAGACTTACCCAGCTTAAATGGATTATAATCAATTCCATGTTCAGACTATTTAACCACCTGAGGACAAGGGGTTAAACAGGGGCAGGCTAATTATGCTTGTCCCCAGTCTTATGCCAACAGCAGGGAGTTAGAAGACAAACAAAGTTGGCTGACTTTGGAAGATAGCACGAAAGGAGTATAACCATGAGAAAATACGTTTATCTTCTCGGAAATCCCCTTACACATACTGTTGGTCCGGTAATCATGCAGGCTGCCTTCGATCATTGGGGTTTAGACATCCGCTGTGAGGAGTGGGAACTAGCTCCGGACCAGCTTGAGCAAGCAGCCATGCGTATTCGCCAGGAAGATGTCTTGGGGGCCAGTCTAACTATCCCTTATAAGGAAAGTATTATTCCGTACCTGGATGGGCTTGATGAACAGGCACAATTGATGGGAGCAATAGCCGCTATTGCTAAGCGTGAAGGGAAACTTATCGGATACAATACTGACAGTGTGGGTTTCCTTCAAGGCCTGATTGCTGAGGGCGACTTTCAACCCAAGGACAAGCGAGTTGTCATTCTGGGGGCTGGTGGAGCCGCCCGGGGGTGTAGCTTTATCCTGGCTTCCTCAGGGGTAGAATCTATTACCATAGTTAATCGAACCCTGAGTCGGGCACAGGGCTTAGCCTCAGAGCTTAAGCAAGTATGCCCTGATGTTCAGGTCATGGACTACGAGGATAGCCGTCTGCGAGAAGCCATTCAGAACAGTGAGCTTCTGGTTAACTGTACCTCCTTCGGTATGAAGTGGTCATCTCTGGATGGCAAATGTCCTATAAAAGAGGGATTAATCCCACGGGGACAGCTGGTCTATGACATCGTTTACAAGCCTTTGGAAACCCCGCTCATGAGGATGGCTAGGGAGGCCGGGGCCAGGACCCTAAGCGGCTTAGTAATGGTAACCTACGTTTGTGCTGCTGATGTCAAGCTATGGCTGGATAGAGAGCCGCCAATTGAGGCAATGTTTGAAGGAGCCAGAAAAGCAGCTG
>CAYRNL010000011.1:6517-12996 GCA_964425705.1 uncultured Dehalococcoidales bacterium | reverse complement strand
CCTGGTTCCCGGCTATGAGGCGCCGGTATACCTTTCCTGGGCGCGGCGGAACCGAGCCGACATGGTTAGAATTCCTGAATATAAGCCGGGGGAAGAAAACGCTACCAGAATAGAATTCAGGTCTCCTGACCCCGCCTGCAATCCCTATCTTGCCTTCAGTGTGATGCTGGCGGCTGGCCTGGAAGGAATTGAAAAGAAATACGAGGCTCCCGACCCGATAGAAGAAAATGTGTATGAGATGACCGAGGAGGAGAGACGGAATAAGGGAATAGACACTTTACCTGCCAGCCTCTGGGAGGCTATCAAACTCACCGAAAACAGTGAGCTGGTACGAAAAGCTCTTGGTGACCATGTTTTTAATGCCTTCATCGCCAACAAGAAAATAGAATGGGACCAGTATCGAGCTCAGGTGACCGACTACGAACTTAAGAGATATCTACCTATCCTGTAATTTGAGTAAGGTTGACTATGTCCAAAGGGATTAGCCTCCGCCGACTGCGGGTCGGCATGGCTCAAATAAACACCACTGTTGGCGACTTCAAGGGCAATACACAAAAGGTCATGGAAGCGGTGAGCCAAGCCAGGTCTTTGGGGGTTGACCTTCTTACCTTTCCCGAACTTGCCATATGTGGCTATCCACCGGAAGACCTCTTGCTCCGACCGCAATTCATTGAAGAGAATCTGAAGTCTCTTGACCGGATTATGGAGCAATCTTCCGGACTTACTATTGTTATTGGCTTTGTTGACGTCAAAGGTGACATCTATAATGCTGCCGCCGTGCTTCATGATGGCAGACTTGCGGGTGTCTATCATAAGATATACCTGCCCAACTACGGTGTCTTTGACGAAAACCGCTATTTCCAAGCGGGTAGGGAATGCCCGGTTTATGCCATAAATGGTGTTGGTGTCGGCATCAATATCTGTGAGGACATCTGGTATGAGGCAGGACCGGCTACCGCCCAAGCCTCTTCTGGTGCTGAGGTCATTGTGAACATAAGTGCTTCCCCGTATCATTTTGGCAAGAGAAATTTCAGGGAAAGAATGCTGGAGACTCGTGCCTCGGACAATATGGTCATCATTGTCCATAACAACCTCGTGGGTGGGCAGGACGAGCTGGTCTTTGATGGCAACAGTATGGTGCTGGACGAGAAGGGACAGGTGATTGCCAGGGGTAAACAGTTTGAAGAAGACCTGATTGTAACTGACCTTGATGTTGATGCTATCTTTCGGGCACGGCTTCACGACCCCAGGTGGAGGAAAGGAGCGCGGATGCTGGAGGAGCAGGGGTGGCAGGTAACCAGAGTAGTGGTGTCAGAAGTACCTTCGGTGACTCCGAAGCCACCGTTACCATCAAGGCAGGTTGAGGTGCGCGGTCTTCCCGGTGAGGTTTATGATGCACTGGTGCTGGGCACGCGGGACTATGTCCACAAGAATGGCTTTGAGAAGGTGGTGATAGGACTTTCCGGAGGAATTGATTCTGCTTTGGTGGCGACTATCGCTGTTGACGCCCTCGGGTCAGCCAATGTAATCGGGGTAGCCATGCCCTCAAGATACTCCTCTCCCGGTAGTATATCCGATGCTGAGCTGCTGGCTGAGAACCTGGGCATCTCACTGATAACTATCCCTATTGAGAAGGTCTTTCAAGCCTATCTGGAGATATTGGCATCATCCTTTGAAGGAACTGAACCCAATGTCGCTGAAGAAAACATTCAAGCTCGCATCCGGGGTAATCTGCTTATGGCATTGTCCAACAAATTCGGCTGGCTGGTTCTGCCTACAGGTAATAAGAGCGAAACGGCTACCGGCTACACTACATTATATGGGGATATGGCGGGTGGCTTCGCCGTGATAAAGGATGTGCCCAAGACTATGGTTTACCAGCTTGCCCGGTACCGGAATTCAGTAGCCGGGGCAGAGCTTATCCCCGCCACCATCATAGATAAAGTGCCCTCTGCTGAGCTGCGACTGGAGCAAAAGGATAGTGATACCTTACCACCGTATGACATACTGGATAGGTTTCTAACAGCCTATGTTGAAGAAGACAAAAGTGTTGAGCAAATTATGGCTATGGGGATTGATGAAGAGACAGTCAGGCAGGCAGCCAGATTGGTGAACGGAAGTGAATATAAACGCCGCCAGGCGTCACCGGGTATAAAGATAACCCCCAGAGCGTTCGGGCGGGATAGAAGGTTACCTATAACCAATAAGTTCAAGGGATGATAACTCTATAATGGGTTGACTGATTTTCAACGCTAGTCAGTTTGGGTTTCTCTAGGGCAAATAGCTGGTTGAACAGATTAGTCCCTTAGTTTTACCCCGTTGGATGTTTTCACTATCATCTTTACAGATTTAAAACCAAGCACCCCCTAGACAGCGTAATTAAGATTGAGCACAGGAAAAATAGGGAAGCTGGAACAAAAGGCAATAGCCTACACTTCAGCCTGTCACGGGTTGGTTCACGTTCTGGAGCTAACCTACGGGGCTGTTTTAATTGGTATTACCCAAGAGTTTGGCGCCAGTCTCCTGGTTCTCGGCATATTGGCTAATATCTTTGGTTTTGCCTTCGGGGTGACATCCTTACCCACGGGGTATCTTGCTGACCGCATGAGTGAAAGACACCTGTTAATGGTTTGCTGCCTCGGAATGGCGGTATCTTCTATTGCCATAGGGTTATCACCTAACATCTATGTGTTAGGAGTAGCTCTGCTGGTTTTAGGCTTGGTACTGGGTATTTACCATCCTACCGGTGCTGCCTTTATCACCAGGATAACCACTCATCGCGGTCTGGGCTTTGGTTACTTGGGTATAGGAGGAAGTATCGGAGTTGCTGCCGGTCCGATACTGGCTGGTGCTATCGCTTCCTTCTGGGGGTGGCGGGCATCATACTTCGTCTTTGCCGTACCTGCCTTATTCCTGGCACTTGTGTTCTATCTTTTTGCCCGTACTGAAATACCCACCATCAAACAGCCTACCGCTGAGTCAGGCACGGAAAATATATCGTTACGACCAGTTCTCCTGCCCTTAGTCCTCATCTTTTGCATTCAGGTTCTAAATGGCTTTATCTATCGGGGTATAGTTACCTTTTTGCCCCTGTACTTCAGTGAGCGTATCCAGTTTACCTTTCTTAATATAGATAGTTTGCTAATAGCCGGGTCGTTCACCACTATAGCCCTCATCTTTGGGGTTGGTGGGCAGTTTCTCGGGGGTTACCTAGCCGAGCGGAGGCGCCGTGAGAGTTTAGCTCTGATTATAACTTTAATAGTAACACCGTTATTGGTAGCTATAGCAAGCAGTAACGGACTGCCTTTGCTGGGTGCTGCCATCACTTTTGCCTTCTTTAATTTTATGGGGCAACCAGTCTATAACTGTTTGGTTGCTGACTATTGTCCCCCCAGCTGGCGTGGTCGTATGTTCGGCATTTCCTTCTTCTGCGCTTTTGGCATCGGTTCTTTCTCCGCAGGTGCATTGGGGTATATTGCTGACCGGTTCGGTACTAGCTGGGTCTTTATGGTATCTGCTGGCTTCGCATTATTAGCCCTGATATGCGCCGTATTTCTCTTGGTGAGGGCAAGGAGAGTTTCTAGACATAGTGGAGTAACACCTGATAAACAGGATTTAGGCATATAATAGAAGTATAAAAGGAGGCAGTACAAAATGGAGAAGTATACACCGACCTATGAGGAAGCGCTGTCACTTTTTAAGGAGTTTAATCAGAGTGATAGCTTACTGAAGCATGCTTATTCTGTTGAGGGAGCGATGCGCTACATAGCCCGAAAGATGGGGGAGGACGAGGATAAGTGGGGAATCGTTGGGTTAATGCATGACCTGGACTATGAACTTTTTCCTGAGCAGCATTGCCAAAAATCACGGGAGATATTAGAGGAACGGGACTGGCCGAAAGAATACATACGAGCCATCGTCTCTCATGGTTGGGGTATATGTAGTGATACTGAGCCGCAGAGCAATATGGAGAAGACACTATACGCTGTTGATGAGCTCACCGGGCTTATCACCGCAGTCGCATTAATCCGACCCTCCAGGAGTGTGTCCGATTTAGAAGCAAAGTCGGTAATAAAGAAATGGAAAGATAAGGCGTTTGCTGCTGGGGTAAACCGCTCGGTGATTGAGAAAGGGACGGAGATGCTGGGGGTGGAATTAAGGGAATTAATCACCGATGTCATTATGGGAATGCGGGAGGTAGCCGATAAAATCGGACTCTAGGCTTGTCTCGGGTCTTATTACAATTCCTTGACAGCCGGAAAGCGGATACCTAACATTGACACTGGGGTGAAAGTGCCTAATAAGAGATTTGGCATTATCGCCGATGACCTTACCGGGGCTATGGATACCGGTGCGGGCTTTGCCGGGATGGGGCTAGATACCATCGTCACCTTCAAGGATAGACCTATTCCAGAGGCTACTGTGGTGGTAGTCAATACCGATAGCAGGGCTGATACTCCAGAGACAGCTTATCATAAGGTAAAAAAAGAAGCCCATAAAGATGGTTGGTTTTGACGAAGGGGTAAATGTAACCCTGGGCTTGCCCATCATCAGGACTTCGGTTGACCACGGCACTGTCTTTGGTAAAGCCGGCAAAGGCACCGCCAATCCCAGAAGTATGATTGAGTCTATAAAACTGGCAATCACGATGTGTCACGGTTAAAATATATCCCGTGACTGATTAAATATTCTACCGAATTGGGAAAGGAGTTCTAGTATGGTGAAAAAGGTTGGATTTATTGGTTTGGGCATAATGGGTATGCCTATGGCTCGCAACCTGCTCAAGGCTGGTTTTGAGGTGGTAGCTTATAACCGCACTGCATCCAAAGCCGAAGTGTTGGCAAAGGAAGGGGCGAAGAAAGCCGACTCACCCCGAGAGTTAGCCAAGGAATGCCCTGTGGTGATTACAATAGTCTCCAATACTCCGGATGTGGAGAAGGTAATACTCGGCAAAAATGGTGTCATTGAAGGAATTCAAGCTGACTCGGTGGTTATTGATATGAGCACCATCTCTCCTCAAGCAACACGGGACATAGCTGCTCAACTAAAAGAAAAAGGTGTCTATATGCTTGATGCTCCGGTAAGCGGTGGGGAAAAGGGAGCCATCAACGGCACGCTGTCTATCATGGTGGGGGGTGAGTCTGAAATATTTGAACGCTGCAAGTCTGTTTTTGAAGCTATGGGTAAAAATATTGTGCATGTGGGTTCCAGTGGCATGGGGCAAACAGTGAAACTGATGAATCAGATTCTGATAGCGGGTAATCTTAACGCTGTAGCTGAGGCGCTGGTATTTGGTCAGAAAGCAGGTGTTGACCTGGGGAAAGCTATCAATGCGGTTAAGGGTGGTGCTGCCGGGTCATGGCAGCTTGAAAACCTGGGTCCATGTATTATTAAAAGGGATTTCAGCCCTGGCTTCATGGTGGATTTAATACAGAAAGACCTCGGTTTAGTCATGGAGGCAGCCGCTAACATGCAAATACCCCTCCCGACAACCGGTTTTGTTCATCAACTGTATTACTCACTTCAACTCTCCGGCGAGGGGAGAAATGGTACTCAGGCACTGGTCAAGGTTCTGGAGAGCCTCACTGGTGTTGAAGTAAAATCTACGGGTCAAGCCTGATTTTGATTTGCTCCAACCTAAAGTTGACAATATTTAAGGCTAAAATATAAGATTAAAGAGGTAACCAATAAAAGGGAAATTTAGGAAGTCAAGTTGAGTTACTTATTTCTCCACCTGTTCATCCCACATATATTTAAATAGGTCTTCCTTGAGATAAGTCAAATAAATTAAGGAGGCTAGAGGTGGCTAGAGGTTATACGGGGAAGATTCTGTGGGTGAATCTTTCCAATGGTGAATTGAAGGATGAGGTGCTTGATGAGAAACTTTATCGTGAATTTGTTGGTGGTTACGGCATAGGGGCTAGACTCATTTACAGTCGGCAGAAGCCGGGGGTTGACCCATTAGGTCCGGAAAATATACTCGGCTTCATGACCGGTCCTCTTACCGGGACTGATGCTCCCTTCGGCTCCAGGTATGAAGTGATGGGGAAATCGCCATTAACCGGCGGCTGGGGTGATGCTAATTCCGGTGGTGATTGGGGCCCCTGGCTGAAGTTTGCTGGCTATGATGGCGTCTTTGTTAACGGGGCATCGTCAAAACCAGTTTATATCCTTATTAAAGATGGCAAAGCCGAGCTTAGGGATGCCTCACATCTATGGGGTAAAGATGTCCACCAAACTGAGGCAGCGCTTATGACTGGACTAGGAGGAAAGGGAGGTGTGGTCAGTATCGGTCCCAGTGGAGAAAAACTTTCTTTAATTTCCTGTCCGGTAAACAATGGAGGAAGAACCCCTGGTCGGTCGGGTTTGGGTGCGGTTATGGGGGCTAAAAAATTGAAGGCGATAGCCGTAACCGGAACGGCTGAGGTTCCCGTTGCCGATAAGGAAAAGAGCAAAAGCCTGAGGCGAGAGTATGTAGC
>CAYRNL010000011.1:0-6417 GCA_964425705.1 uncultured Dehalococcoidales bacterium | reverse complement strand
AATTGTACCGGGATGTGCCTCTTTGGCTTTTTGTGTCTGCCTTGGGATGAGCTGCGCGATGTTCTTTCCGCTGTCACCGGTTGGCAGCTCTCTCAGCAAGAAGTCTATACTACTGGTGATAGGATAGCCACACTTCGTCAGGCGTTCAATGTGCGAGAGGGCTTGTCGCCCAAAGACTTTAAACTGCCCGAACGAGCAAAAGGAGTCCCGCCACTTAAAGAGGGACCAGTGGCTAATGTTACTGTGCCAGTGGATGATTTGGTCAAGGATTATTATCAGGCAATGGATTGGGACCCAGAGACAGGTAAACCCAGTAAGAAGAAGCTGGAAGAACTGGGGTTGGGGGATGTGGCTGAAGATTTGTGGTCTTAGAAAGTAGTAAGTTTTGGAGCTGGCTGAATACAGGTCAGGGATTGCCTGACAAAAGGAGGTGAAAGGGGGCAGAGTAATCAGGTGCGGCGTAGAGTCAATAAGGAGGATTAAAAAGGGGGGACAGATGTCAGCACTAAAAACGATACCAAAAGATAAACTACTGGATATGTTCCGCAAGATGCTCCTCAGCAGGCGTTTTGAGGAGAGATTAATTGAGGAAAACAACCTGGGTGGGCGTGTTGTGAGTATGCCCCATATAGCCATGGGGCAGGAGGCTACCGGAATAGGTGCCTGCGCTCAACTAAGACCTGATGACTATATCCGGACCAGCGTTCGCTCAATAGCGGAGATGATTGGCAAGGGAGTACCTGTGGACCGGCTGATGGCGGAACACTTCGGTAAATTGGGGGGTTATTCCAAGGGTCACGGGAATCCCATGCACTGCATCGCTGTAGAGGTAGGCATGATGGGTGGTGATGGGTCTCTGGGGTGCGGGATGCCCATCAGCTCCGGACTGGCTACAGCGTTGAAAATGAGAGGAACTGACCAGGTTGTCGTTGTCTTCTTTGGCGATGGTACCTCCAATGAAGGTAGATTCCACGAAGGGCTGAACTTTGCCTCAATCTGGAAGGCTCCGGTCATCTACCTCTGCGAGAACAACCTGTATGCTATATCCGTGCCTACCAGCAAGGCGTTTAACATTGAGAATATTGCTGATAGGGCTGCCGGATATGGTATTCCCGGTGTCATCGTTGATGGAATGGATGTTTTAGCCGTATATGAAGAGATAGGCAAAGCGGTAACCAGAGCGCGAGCTGGTGAGGGTCCTACCCTCGTTGAAGCCAAAACCTACCGCTACCGCGCACACTTTGAGGGAGACCCTGAGGTCTACCGCACCAAAGAAGAGGTCCAGGAATGGATGAAGAAGGACCCCATTGATAAGTTTAAGAAACAGCTTATTGAGGCTGGAGTGTTAACTGAAAAGAAGATAGAGGAAATGGATAAGGAAATATTAGTGGAACTGGATAAAGCGGTAAAGTTTGCCCTGGAGAGTCCATTTCCCAAACCTGAGGAAGCCCTGGAATACGTTTACGGTTAGGAGGGGAAAATGAAAGAATTGGGCTTGAATCAAGCTATAGCTGAAGCTGTTGATGAAGAAATGGCCAGGGACTCAGCAGTATTTATCCTTGGCGAGGATGTTGGTCCCTTTGGTGGGGTGATGGGTCAGTTTAAAGGTTTATATGACAAGTATGGACCCGAACGGGTAAAAGACACCCCGATATCTGAGGATGGAATCCTTGGTGTTTCCATCGGTGCTGCCTTGGGTGGGTTCCGCCCACTTTGTGAGATAATGTTCTGTGCCTTTGTCGGTTTAGCTATGGATGAAGTATGGGATCAAGCAACTGCGCTGCGATATGTAAGCGGAGGGCAGATGAAGGTACCCATGGTCATTGAGACCGTAGCCGGAGTCGGAGGACAGATGGACCATCGCCACTCTCAGACCCATGAAGGAATATTTATGGGCATCCCTGGGCTCAAGGTGGTAATACCGTCAACTCCCTACGATGCCAAGGGTTTGATGAAGACAGCGATAAGAGATGATAGTCCGGTGCTGTTCTTGAGTCATGCCGCAATAATAAAGAAGAGAATAGTGAGTCAGATACCGGATAAGGAGTATACCATACCCCTGGGGAAAGCAGATATCAAGAGGGAAGGTAATGATGTTACCGTCGTCGTCACCGGTTACATGGTCCATAAAGCCTTAGCTGCAGCTCAAAAGCTCCAGGAAAAGGGCATAAGTATTGAGATTGTTGACCCCCGGAGCCTGGTGCCTCTGGATAAGAAAGCTATCCTTAACTCAGTCAAAAAGACAGGACGGCTGGTGACTATGACTGAAGACCCCAAGAATGGTAGCGCAGCATCTTTAATTGCGGCTATGGTGGCTGAAGAAGGCTTTGACCTGCTTGATGCCCCGATAAAGATAGTCGCTGCCATTGATACTCCTGTTCCTTATACCCCTCCCCTGGAGGACTTCTATATGCCCCAGGAGAAGGACCTGATTAAGGCAGTAAATGAGATAGTATAGTTCAACTTGAATATTGCTTATTATGATAAGAGGCTTGTTGCAAGCGGGAGGTAAACAGTGGCAGTTGAGATAAAGATACCCCAGCTGGGGAGGAGTATGCAAAGTCCTATACTGGTTGAATGGAGAGTGAAGGAAGGCGGCAGGATAGAACAGGGCAATTCTATCCTGGTGATAGAGAGTGAGAAAATAAGGAACGATATTGAGGCTGAGGCTTCGGGTTTTGTTCATATCCTGATGAAGGAGGGCAACCAGGCTAAGGTAGGTTCAGTGGTTGGTCTTATCGCTGAGACCAAAGAGGAACTGGCAGAGCTTCAAAAGGAAAAACCTCAGGGGAAACCGGCACCACTGGCTGAGGTTAAAGAAGCTCCTCAGGTAGAAGCAGCTCAGGTCTCAACGGCTTCACCACCCGGAGCTAAGGTTAAAGAGGGTGAGCATATCCGGATATCTCCGGTAGCCCGTAAGCTGGCTGCGGAACACATGATAGATATAACCACGATAACAGGCACAGGTCCGGGGGGAAGGATTGTCAGGGAAGATGTGGAAAAGGCGATATCAGCTAAAGGGACAGCGCCGGCAGCGGCTGCTGCCCCGGTGGTAGAGACCTGTGAGGGTAAGCAGGTGAAGGAAATCATACCTCTCACCGGGATGAGGGGAGCCATTGCCGAGCATATGCACCGAAGTCTGGCGATATCAGCCCAGGTCACCATTATGGGCGAGATAGATATGGCACAGACGGTGAAGCTAAGAAATGACCTTGTTGCCCAGGAATCGGTTATCGGCAGTCGAATTACCTATACCGCTATCTTTGTGCTGGCTGCGGTCAGGGCACTCAGAGACAGCCCTGTGGTTAACTCCAGCATAATTGACGATGAGATTAAGGTCTGGGAGAATGTGAACATCGGTGTTGCTATTGCTTTGGAGAAGGGTCTAACTGTTCCAGTAATAAAGGATGCTGACCAAAAATCGCTTACCGAGATAGACAAAGCGATAAAGGACTTAACCGAGAAGGCAAGACAGGGAAAACTGACGCAGGATGATATAGAAGGGGGGACCTTCACCGTCAGCAATGTCGGGGCAGTTGGCGTCGGCTACCGTTTTTCCACGGTAATCATAAATCAGCCGCAATCGGCAATTCTGGGGATGGGAAGCATCACCGATAGGGCTCAGGTCAGAGATGGTCAGATTGTAATTAGACCCATTGTGACCTACAGTTTTACCTATGACCACCGGGCTATTGACGGAGCAGTAGCTGCCAGATTTATGGCGACAGTGATAAGGCTCCTAGAAAACCCAAATCTTTTAATAGTCTAGAACTAGGAGCAACACTATGGAACAAAGAGATGTAGTCATAATTGGTGGCGGACCTGCCGGCTATGTGGCAGCAATTCACGCAGCTCACCTAGGGGCTAAGGTAGCCGTAGTTGAGAAGGATAGGTTAGGTGGTACTTGCCTTAACCGAGGTTGTATTCCTACAAAAGCCCTCGTCAGAAGTGTAGAAGTACTCCTTGATGGGAAAAGGGCAAATGAGTTTGGAATAGAGATTGACAATATCAGGGTTAATTTCCAAAAGATTATGGCTCGTAAAAGCAATGTAGTTGACAAAGAAGTGTCAGGTGTTGAGCAACTAATGAAATCAAACAAGATAAGTGTCTATAAGGGTATAGGGCACATCTTGTCTCCACACTTGATTAAGGTGAATGATGAGGAGATAGCAACTAGAAAGCTTATTATCGCTACTGGCTCTGAATCGACTCTACTGCCTGTCCCTGGTTTAGACCTGCCCGGGGTGCTCACCACCGATGATATTCTTGAGTTGAAAGAGCTTCCAGAAAGCCTCGTGGTAATTGGAGGAAGTTACGTGGGTGTTGAGTTTGCTAGCATCTTTAACGGGTTGGGGACAAAGGTTACCATTGTGAAGAGACGCCCCCTTCGGCTGGAGCCTGTTGACGAAGAAGTTGGCCGACGTTTTGCTCAGACCCTACCTAGACGAGGCATCGAGCTCAAAATTGGAGCTGCGGTTAAAGCTATTAAAAGAGAAGGGGCAGCTCTAAAGGTAGTTTGGGATACTCCAGAAGGCGAGCAGGGAGTTGAAGGGCAGATGGTTCTCATGGCTACCGGGCGCCGACCTTATACTGAGGGTCTGGACTTATCAGAACTCGGGATTAAGATAGATGGACGAAGCATTGTAGTGAATGAACGCCTTGAGACAAATGTTGATGATGTTTATGCCATCGGGGATGTTCTTGGCAAGGGTATGCTGGCTCATGTTGCCAGCTACGAGGGTGAGATAGCTGCTGAGAATGCCCTCGGTCATTCCCGCCAAGCAGATTATCACGCTGTCCCTAGTTGTATTTTTACCCAACCCAGTGTAGCCGGTGTTGGCATCACCGAGGCGGAAGCAAAGGAAAGAGGGCTGCCTTATAAAGTAAGTAAATTCCCCTTCGTCGCCTGTGGCCGTGCTGTCGCCATAGGCGAGACGATGGGCATAGTCAAGATGATTTGCAGTGCTGAAAATGGTAGGGTTCTAGGCATGCATATCATGGGTCCTCATGCTGACGACCTTATTGCCGAAGCTACGCTTGCCGTGCAGCTCGGGGCAACAGCTGAGGACATTGCTTACACTATCCACGCCCATCCCACTTTGCCTGAGGCAGTGCACGAGGTAGCAATGGGACAGTTATTCGGTTCAATCCATCACCAAAAAATAAAAATTTAGAGCTTTGATTGCAGAGCGCTGTTTATGAAAGGTTTGGTGTTAGTGCAGCTGCTGGGAGCCTCAAGCCTTTGGTTAATATAGACTTAGGAGTGTGCTGTGGAAGAAAGAGGCGTAATAATAATTGGTGGTGGTCCTGGAGGCTATGTAGCCGCGTTTAGGGCGGCACAACTTGGTGCCAAGGTGACGCTTGTGGAAGAAAGGGAACTGGGTGGTACTTGTGTGAACCGCGGTTGTGTCCCAACCAAATTTTTGCTACATAGCGTGGACATTTACCAATCGATTAAGTCTGCAGAGCAATATGGTATAACTGTGACCGATGTTAACCTTGATTTAGCTGAAATGCAAGCCCGTAAGAACATATTAATATTGACACTAGTATCCGGCATTAAGGGTCGTTTGGATAGGAATAATATTGAAGTTATTAATGGACGGGCTAAACTTACTCCATCAAAGCAGGTAGAAATAGATTCTGCGGAGGGAAAGAAGCAAACTATACAGGCCAGGAAGGTAATTATTGCCACTGGGGCTAAACCAATAGTATTACCCATCCCTGGGGCCGATAGCCCGGATATAATGGATGCTGAAAACATACTTAGCCTGAACCAGGTCCCCAAGAGTTTGGTGATTATAGGCGGCGGTGTAATTGGGGTAGAAATGGCAACTATTTTGGCTAAGCTGGGCTGTAAAGTAAGTATAGTGGAAATGATGCCCCATATTTTGCCTACTCAAGATGCCGAGGTAGCCTCGTATCTGGAGGATATTCTTAGAGAAGATGGGATTCAAGTATGCTGTAGCGCACAGGTTAATAGAATTGAGGACATTGCCGGAGGTAAGATAGTCAGTTTTACTGAAGGTGATACAGAACAGAAGTTAGAGGCCGAGGCTGTCGCCGTATCCGTAGGTTATAAGCCGAATATAGCCGGTCTAGGGCTAGATGAATGCAGCGTAGCGATAGGTAAGGGCGGTATTCAGGTCAACGAAAGAATGGAGACCAGCGTACCTGACATCTATGCTGCTGGTGATGTCATTGGTGGCATGATGCTCGCCTACGTTGGTTTTGCTGAGGGAAAGGTGGCTGCTGAGAATGCTATGGGCAGAGATTCCAAAATAGACTATCAGGCAGTACCTCAGTGCATCTTTACTTTGCCTGAAGTAGCTAGCGTGGGTCTCACTGAGGAGGAAGCAGTTGCCCAGGGACACGAGCTACAGATTGGTAGATTCCCTTTTGTAGCCAATGCTATGG
>CAYRNL010000010.1:0-13394 GCA_964425705.1 uncultured Dehalococcoidales bacterium | reverse complement strand
ATTTAGGTGGTGAGGTTTTAAAAAACAGTCTCCGGAGGAAGGAGGGCATATCTTGGAGTATTTCCTGACCGAACAGCAGAAGACAATCAAAGATTTAGCCCGAAGGATTGCTGAAGAAAGGGTATTATCGGTGCGAGCGGCGCTTGATGAGAAGGAAGAATTTCCCTGGGATATAGTGAGAGACCTCGCTAATGCTGATATGTTCCGCGTGTTTATTCCTGAGGAGTATGAGGGTCTGGGTGGTGGCTGTCTTGACCTGTGTCTGGTGATAGAGGAGTTAAGCCGGATATGTAGCGGTGTCGGGGTTACTTATGCTGCCAGTGCTCTGGGGAGCTTACCCTTGCTGGGTTATGGAACGGAAGACCAGAAGCGGAAATACCTTCCTGATATTGCCAGTGGCAGGAAGCTGACTGCCTTTGCTTTAACCGAAGCTACTGCTGGTAGTGATGCCAGTGCTGTAAAAACAACCGCTCAGCGAGAGGCTGAAGGCTATGTGCTTAATGGCACCAAGCAGTTCATCACCAATGGTGGTGAAGCTGAGATATATACTGTTATTGCCTTAACTGATAAAGAGAAGGGAGCTCGCGGTGCCAGCGCTTTTCTGGTGGAAAAAGATACGCCCGGTTTCTCTTTCGGCAAGAAGGAGAGAAAACTGGGCATTCGTGCCTCGGCTACCCGAGAGCTAATCTTCCGAGATTGCCTGGTGCCCAAGGAGAACATTATTGGCAGAGAGGGAATGGGATTTATTATGACCATGAAAATTCTAGACCGTTCCCGTCCGGGCATAGGAGCTCAGGCGGTAGGACTGGGTCAAGGAGCTCTGGAAGCAGCCGTAGCCTATGCCCAACAGCGTGTCCAGTTCGGGCATCCTATTATTGCTCTCCCTGCGATTCAGAATATGCTGGCTGGTATGGCTATTCAGGTGGAAGCGGCCAGGGCACTGGTTTACGCTGTAGCTCGAATGATTGATAGCGGGACTAGAGGCTTCACCGAGGAATCGGCAATGGCTAAGGTGTTCGCCTCAGACATGGCGATGAAGGTAACCACCGATGCTGTGCAGGTTTTTGGTGGCGCTGGCTATATGAAGGATTACCCCGTTGAGAAGATGATGCGAGACGCCAAAATCATGCAGATATACGAGGGCACCAATGAGGTTTTGAGAACCGCTATCGCCATTGAACTGAGGAAGAGAAAGGCAATGCGGGAATGAATATTGTAGTTTGCCTGAAGCAGGTGCCCGGCACCACCAAGGTTAAAATTGACCCTCAGACTAATACCCTGGTAAGACAGGGGATTGAGAGCATTGTCAATCCTTTTGACACCTATGCTTTGGAGGAGGGAGTGAGAATAAAAGAGAAGTATACGGGCAAGGTTACTGCTATCAGTATGGGTCCTCCCCAGGCTGAGGAGATATTAAGAGAAGCGATTAGTCTGGGTGCTGATGAAGTCGTTCTATTGAGTGATAGCGCTTTTGCTGGTTCTGATACCTGGGCTACTGCCTATACACTGGCTAAAGCAGTTGAGAAACTCAACCAGTATGACCTCGTCATCTGCGGGCGGCAAACGCTGGACGGGGATACCGGGCAGGTGGGTCCGGAGCTCGCTGAGATGCTAAACATACCCTTTGTCGCCTATGTCAGCAAGATTGAGGAGATAAGCGACAAGTATATCCGAGTTCGTCGTATGGTGGAAGAAGGATATGAAGTTATTGAGATGTCCTTGCCGGCGGTAATTACTGTGGTCAAGGAGATTAATATTCCCCGCCTTCCCTCCCTCCGTGGGCTGGCTAAGTCAAAGAATGCGGTGATACCGGTTTGGGCTGCTGATGATTTGAGTGTGGATAAAAGCCTGATTGGCTTATCCGGCTCAGCGACGAGGGTAGTCAAAATATTCGTTCCCCAACGAATCCACCACAGCGAGATGCTAAACGGGGAATTGAATCAGCAGGTTGATACTCTGGTTGATAGGCTGAGAGAGAACAGGGTAGTTTAGAGTTAGGAGAAGCATGGGAATTTACATCGACCGTGATAAGTGTGTTGGCTGTGGTAATTGTGTGCCGGCATGCCCCTTTGGTTTATTGGAGCTTGTTGGTGATAAGGTTCAGGTGATGGAAGGCTGCACCCTGTGCGGTGCCTGTCAGCAAGCCTGCGAGTATGGGGCGATAATCATTGAGGATATTACCGAGTCTGGAACCGTAAGCGATAGCCATCGGGGAGTATGGGTATTTGCTGAACAGCGGGGCGGCAAGATAAAGAGCGTAGCCTATGAGCTGTTATCAAAGGGTAGAGAGCTGGCTGATATTCTGGAGGCGGAACTGTGTGCCGTATGTTTCGGTCATAATATCAGCGGGGTGGAGCAATTAAATGCCTATGGTGCCGATAAGGTCTACCTGGCAGATGACCCGGCTCTAGTCCATTTTCAGGAAGATTTATACACCAGAAAGTTCGTGGAGCTGATTCAGCAGTATAAGCCTGAGATAGTTATTGCCGGTGCCACTTCGCTGGGGCGTTCTTTTATTCCCCGGGTGGCGGCTATTTTGAACACCGGGCTTACCGCCGACTGCACCGGGCTTGAGATTGATACTGAGCGGGGGCTTCTGTTGCAGACTCGCCCTACCTTTGGTGGTAACCTGATGGCAACCATTATCTGTCAGACAAAAAGACCGCAGATGTCAACAGTCCGTCCCCGAGTTTTCAAGAAGGTCAAACCAGATAAAGGGGTAAAAGGACAGATAATAAAAGTGGACTTCAACAGGGAGGCGATAACATCAAGGACCAGACTGATTGATTTTGTTGAAGACCTTACCGAAAAGATTAAACTGGAGGATGCTGATATTATTGTTTCCGGAGGGAGGGGTCTGGGAAAACCGGAGAATTTTGGATTGATAGAGGAACTGGCCAGAGTAATGGGGGCGGCAGTAGGTTCGTCCCGCCCCCCGGTGGATGAGGGGTGGATTTCCTATCCTCATCAGGTGGGTCAGACGGGCAAGACAGTTTGCCCCAGACTTTATATTGCCTGTGGTATATCGGGGGCAGTTCAGCATCTGGCGGGTATGCAGACCTCGGATGTTATTGTGGCTATCAATGACGACCCCAATGCTCCCATCTTTGAGGTAGCTACCTACGGTATCGTTGGTGACCTGTTCAAGGTAGTGCCGATGATGATTGACAAGATTAAAAGTGAGTAGCACTAGGCTTGGTAGAGCCAGGCTCATTTCCCCAACGGAGTTTAAGAGGGGCAAAGCCCCTCTTTCTAGTATCTTTACCCCTACTCCTGCATAGAGAAGTTTAAAGGGGTAGGTTGCTAACAATAGCTAAAGTAGTGAGTTTGATAAATAATCTCTCTTGACCTGAGTTGAAGCTCACCTTATAATAAACTGACTGTTACATCTAATCAGGCTATAATTCCCTCAGGTGAATTTAAATGGAGTGGAAGTGGGGTAATCGTGCGAATAAATGTAGCTCAACAACTTAAGGCACCAATAGGGACGGCGAGAAATTATGATGCGGATGAGACGGTTACCATTGCTGATAAGGATAGTAGAGTTCAGGGGGAAGTTAAACTAGTGCGGACTGACCGGGGCATTCTGGTTAAAGGCACATTACATACTGAAGTGGAGGTTGTTTGTAGCCGCTGTTTGAGTCCGTTCCGTTGTCCTCTGGAGCTTAACATTGAGGAAGAATACTTTCCTGTTATAGATGTGGTTAGTGGCGCTTCATTGTCTTTGCCTGAAGAGCCTGGCTCTTTCACTATTGATGAGCATCATGTCCTCAATTTGACCGAGGCAATCCGTCAGTATGCTTTACTGGCTATTCCGATGAAGCCACTTTGTCGTACCGATTGTGCCGGACTATGTCCTAACTGTGGGCATAACCTTAATCAGGGACCCTGTGAGTGTTCGTCTCAAGGGATAGACCCACGGTGGTCTAAGCTGAAAAATTTGACTCTAACTAATAATGATTAGCCGGTGGAAGAAAGGAAAGAGTGTATTATGGGTGCGTTACCAAAGCGGAAAATTTCAAAATCACGCCGGGATAAGAGGCGCAGTAATTCTGGGAAGACTCTTCCCCCTCTAAACCTTTGTCCTCAGTGCAATAGCCCGAAACTGTCTCATCATGTTTGTCCTGTTTGTGGGTATTATGGTGACAGAGAGGTTATTAAGGTTAAGAGTCCAAAGAAGAAACCTGGTAGTTAAGAGGACTGACTATGGCTGAGCTGACAAAGATAGCCTATATCTTCCCTGGACAGGGTTCCCAGTGGGCAGGTATGGGACGTGACCTTTATGATAGTTTTGGTTCGGCTAAAGTTGTCTTTGAGGAGGCTGACAAGACCTTAGGCTTTCCTCTCTCCAGGTTGTGCTTTGAAGGACCTGAGGATGAGCTTTGCCAGACCATCAATGCCCAACCAGCGCTGGTAGCTATGAGTTTTGCTTGCTTGAAGGTGGTTCAGGAGATAAGCGGGGACAACAGGTTGCCGTTGCCTACCTTCGTTGCCGGGCATAGTCTGGGTGAATATACGGCACTGTTAGCAACCGGGGTGCTTGATTTTGCCACTACCGTTTATCTGGCGCGGGAGAGAGGGCGGTTGATGTATGAAGCCGGCTTGAGGAGAGCCGGGGGTATGGTGGCAGTAATCGGGCTGGATGAAAATTCGCTGGCTGAAGTATGTGATGAGTCCAGTACCTGGCTGGCTAATGTCAATTGCCCCGGTCAGCTGGTAATCAGCGGGGCGAAGGAGAACCTGCCCAAGGCTATGGAGCTGGCTAAAGCCAGGGGTGCAGCTCGCACCATTCCCCTGGCGGTAAGCGGTGCCTTTCATACCCCGCTAATGCAGTCGGCGGTTGATGGTATGGCTGATATTATCGCCACTCTTTCCTTTAATGAACCTCTGGTTCCTGTAATAGCCAATACTACGGCTCAGCCATTAGCCACTGCCGAGCAGATAAAGGCCGAGCTCCTGAGACAGTTGTGCTGTGGTGTTCAATGGCAGCGCTCTGTTGAGTATATGATAAATAACAGGATATCCACCTTTGTTGAGATAGGACCGGGGAAGGTACTCACCGGTCTGGTTAGACGAATAAACAAAAATGTTAGGACTCTGAATATAGGTGATGCAAACGCTATTAGAAATATGGCGGACTCAGGGGCATTCCTATAAAATGAGGCTATTTATCAAGGTAGATTGAATAAGTCGTTTAGAACCTATCCCCCTAACCCCCTTCCCTTACAAGGTAAGGGGGGAGTTATGGAAAGAGAGGGGGCTTTGCCCCTTCTCTAAAATCTCTTCCCCCTCTCCTTCAAAGAAGAGGGGGATAAAGGGGGTGAGGTAGATAAATAATTGTAAGGAAGAATGGGAAGCTAAGGGATACAAGGTTTGGAAGTACAAACGTTGTTTCACTTAGGCATAAGCTGGGTAAAGGGGGATTAATATATGGACCTTTCAAACAAGGTGGCTATAGTTACCGGTAGTGGTCAGGGTATAGGTCGGGCGATTGCTTTGAAGCTGGCTGGGGTTAGGGCTAAGGTGGTGGTTAATGATATTGGGGAGTCGGCTAACAGTGTGGTTGAGGAAATCAAAGCAATGAAGGGGGAAGGTCTGGCGGTAATGGCTGATGTCAGCTCTTCATCAGATGTAGTCAGACTGGTGGAGACAACCACGGCTAATTATGGTAAGGTTGATATCCTGGTAAATAACGCTGGAATAAACCGGGACCAGCTGGTGATAAGGATGTCAGACGAAGACTGGGATAAGGTATTAACAGTTAACCTTAAGAGCGTTTTTCTCTGTACCCGGGCGGTGTTGCGGGGGATGATTAAACAGCGCTGGGGTAGAATTATTAGCATTGCCAGCATTGTGGGTGTGGTTGGTAACCCGGGGCAGGCTAACTATGCTTCAGCTAAAGCGGGGATTATCGGTTTTACCCGGACTATTGCCAAGGAGGCGGCGTCTCGGGGCATTACGGCTAACGCCATTGCCCCCGGCTTTATTGATACCGAAATGACCCAGCGGCTGAGCGAAGACTGGAAGCAGCAACTCAAGAGTCGCATTCCCCTTGGTTACTTCGGCTCTCCCCGTGATGTGGCTGAGGCAGTTGCCTTTCTTGCTTCCGAGGAGGCAGGATACATTACCGGGCAGGTTCTAGGTGTAGATGGGGGTATGGCAGGAGCCGGGCTGTGAACGTTGTCGATTCTTATAACTTTGGACGGATAGTGATTAATGGCAAGAATTACACCTCGGATGTAGTTATTTTCCCTGACAGCGTTAAGGATGACTGGCGGAGAAAAAAGAGTCATGAGCTTTCTCTTGAAGACATAGCTGAGGTTTTGGCGGAAAACCCTGAGGTCTTGATAGTTGGTACCGGGGCTTATGGCTTGGTAAAGGTGTTGTCGGAAGTAAGGCAAACTACCGAGGCTCGGGGTATTAAGCTTATTGCTGAACCTACCGGAGAGGCCTGCCAGACCTATAACCAGTTGTATCTTTCACAGCAGGTGGTAGCCGCTCTTCATCTTACTTGTTAGATGTAGTTACTGCTTTCCTTCTTGATGTTATTGTTGACGGTAGTCTATAATGTTGGTTTAGGTTTGGATTTGATATGGCAGGAGCACGACGAAAAGCAAGAATACTGGCTCTGCAGACGCTATATGAGATTGACTCTGTAGGGCACAAGGTAGAGGAGGTAATAGGCCGTCTTATTAGCAAGAAGGGCTTGTCTGCAGAAAATGTTAACATTGCCCAGGAGCTAATAAATGGTGTTATCCAGAATAAGGAGGAGATAGACCACTATATTGAGGAGTTTGCTCCAGCCTGGCCTATAGAACAGATACCAGCAGTGGATAGGAACATCCTGAGGCTTGCAATATTTGAGATTTTACTTGATAATAATGTCCCAGTTAAGGTAGTTATAAACGAAGCGGTTGAGTTAGCCAAGACCTTCGGCAGTGACAGTTCACCCAAGTTTGTCAATGGGGTCTTGGGCTCAATTAGTGCTCTTAACGCTAGATAGGAACTTTGGAAGGAGGAAAATGACGACTATTTTTGAGCGACTAAAGAAGATGGTAGTGGAGCAACTAGGTGTGAATGAAAGCGAGGTAGTACCATCGGCTAGCTTTGTTGACGATTTAGGCGCTGATTCCCTGGATTTAGTGGAGCTGATAATGTCCTTAGAAGAGGAGTTTAGCAGCTCGTCTCAGAAGGTTGAGATACCGGATGAGGATGCTGAGAAAATGGTAACCATACAGGATGCCATTGATTATTTTAAAAACCTGGGCATTGAGGATGAGTAGGCAGGCAAGTTGATTAAAGCAGTTTTCTTTGATTGGTTTAATACGCTAGCTCGTTTTGACCCTCCCCGGGAAGAATTGCATAGCCAGGTTCTCGGGGAGTTTGGTATTGGGGTATTGCCTCAGAAATTAATGCCTGGTGTCTTCGCTGCTGATACTTACTGGTTTGAGGAAAATGCCAGGTCGGCAATAAGAGACAGGAGTCCCGAGGAGCAAAAAGAAGTTAATATCCACTATCAGAAAATATTGTTAGCCGAGGTTGGAATTAATACTTCCCGGGAGGTACTTCTGAGAGTCGTGAAGAGATTGCGTGAGCTATTTTCCGGGGTGACCTTTGCCCTTTTTGATGATGTGCTGACCGTCCTGCCTAAGTTAAAACAGCGGGGGCTTACCCTGGGCTTGCTAACCAATCTGGCTAGGGATATGGTCCCTATCTGTAATAAGCTGGGTCTGGAACCGTATATTGACTTTACCATTACCTCTGGTGAGGTAGGGGTTGATAAGCCCGACCCCCTTATTTTTCTGGCAGCACTGGAGCGAGCCGGGGTAAACGCCGCAGAGACAATTCATGTCGGTGACCAGTATAAAGTTGATGTGATTGGTGCTCGGGGGGTGGGTATTGCTCCCATACTTATTGACCGCTATAACCTCCATCCTGAGGTCAGCGATTGTCCCCGTATTGTTAGTTTGACCGAGCTGAATAAATACCTGTAGTAAGGCTATTCCTTATTGTAAAAATTTAGCAACCCCTGTTTTCAATTGGAGCGTTAATATAGTTCTCAACAACCTTGCGGAAATGGTACCCATAGACGGCAAGGCTTATGGATAGGGGGAAAGACCGGGGACGTTTCAGCAGGGTGGAAACAAAGAGCTTCCAATAATACCTTCTTCCCTTTTCCCTGATACCCAAAATCCATATAGATTTAATAAACGCCTCAATATGGTAAAAGCAGAGTCTGCTCTTTCTTACTCCCTGAGGTTTATATTCTCTTAGAAGTGTTTTGACCCGCTCGTAATACTGCTTGGGGGAGTAAATTGTATTTAGGATATGCTTATAGCCATTAATAAGTGTTTCATAGTTCATTTTAGGAACGAAGTTGATGGAACAGTCGGTATTGTCACCGGAAAAGCCCTTTAATAGGCGGTTTTCCTGCTTCAAGCGCTGGTATAGTCTGGTGCCACGGGGTGCGTTTAGCAAGCCGACCATAGCGGTAACAATCCCACTCTTTTGAATGAAATTGATTTGGCTTTTAAAGATGGAAAGCGGGTCGCTATCAAAACCGACAATAAATCCTCCCTGCACCTCCAAGCCGTAGTTTTGGACCTTCTTAACCGAGGCTACTAAATCACGATTTACATTCTGGGACTTATTACACTCAACCAGGCTCTCTTCATTGGGGGTTTCAATGCCAACGAATACGGTGTTGAACCCGGCTTTGACCATCAATCGCATCAGTTTTTCATCATCGGCAAGATTTATGGATGCCTCTGTATTAAGGACAAAGGGGTATTTTCTCTCCTCCGCCCATTTAATGATTGCCGGCAGGGTTTCCTCTTTTAGTTTTTTCTTATTGCCGATGAAGTTATCATCAACAATGAACACTCCCGCCCGCCACCCCCGACGGTATAGGGTCTCCAGTTCAGCTATTACCTGGTCTTTGTCCTTGGTTCGTGGCTTATGCCCGTTGAGGATGATAATATCGCAGAATTCACAGTTAAACGGGCAACCCCGGGAATACTGGAGACTCATTGATGAGTATTTTTTCATATTAATAAGCGACCACATTGGGACGGGGGTTTGGCTAATGTTAGGTCGTTGTTCGGAGGTGTAAATATGCCGGGCGCATCCTTTCTCTAAATCCTGCAGGAAGGGCGGCAGGGTAATTTCAGCCTCGTTAAGCACAAAGTGGTCTATGCCGTCAAACTCTTCGCTTCCGGTAGTGAAGAGGGGACCACCGGCAACAATCTTAGCCCCGAACTTCTTACATCTGGTGATGACTTCCTTCACCGAGTCCTGTTGCACTACCATAGCACTGATAAACACATAATCCGCCCATTTTATGTCCTTGTCGGTTAGGCTGGATACATTCATGTCTACCAGCCTTTTCTGCCAATCATCGGGGAGCATGGTGGCTACAGTTAGTAAGCCCAGAGGCGGAAAGGCTGCCTTTTTAGAGATGAGTTTTAAAGCGTGCTTAAAGCTCCAGAAGGTGTCCGGATATTGAGGGTAAACCAGTAATATTTTCAAGTTATGTTCCTCCAGTCTACAGAGTTTGAGAAAAACATCATTATTATAACAACCTTTCACTTATAAAGTAAAGGGTAGGAGATTATCTATGGGGATATTGACAATTGTCAATATTTGTGCTATAAATATGACAAGAGGCATTATTAGAGTGGATAAGCAGATGTTTCCTGGAGAAATGGTAATTTTAATGGCTACCACTTTACCTGAAGATTGGGGTGAAAGGCTGCTGATGCGACCGATGGATATTGCCAGTGAGTACATTGGCTATTTATACGATTCACTGGTTGTCCGGGGCTTTCTGATGAAGAACGGTTACGGGAAATATAGCCTTACTGCCAAGGGTAGTAAGGCTCTTCTGTGGTTTATGCATGAGGATAAAGCCGGGGTTAAAGATGCGATAGCAACCCTGCAGCAGCTAGATATTGGGGCTGGTAGAAAGATGGACAAAGTGGAGAAGGAGGTGGTTGGGGTCAAGTAGGGGAGTAAAACGCTTATTATCGCTTGGCTTACTGCGGTTACTACCCAGAAAGTGGGTGGTAGCGTTCTTCACCTTACCTCCTTTTTGGCTAGGGTTATGCGTTACCAAACGGGCGCATAACCCTTTTTATATGCTTTAATTAACCTCACCCCCTTAATCCCCCTCTCCTTGGAAAGGAGAGGGGGAGATAATAAAAAAGAGGGGCGTTAGCCCTTCTTAAACTACCCTTATAAGCGTGAATTTGGGTCAAATATAACTTACCTACCACGCAAGAAAGAAAAACACCAGAGTGATGACAAAAGTTATTATAGCGTTACGCCAGATAGACCTTATTGATTCACGTGTTATTTGGCTTCTAATAGTCTATGCTGCAGCTTCTTCTTTATAGCTCAATCTCATTTTTTAGTGTCACTGACTATCCTGCCGTCCTTTATCTCGATGACTCTATTGGTGTGTTCGGCTACGGTAAGGTCGTGGGTTACTACTATGAAGGTGGTTCCGTATTTTTGAATAATCTCCTGGAAGATGTTGCATATTCGGTAAGTGGTTTCCGAGTCAAGGTTGCCGGTTGGTTCATCCGCCAGAATAATCTTTGGATTGTTAATTAGTGCCCTGGCTATAGCCACCCTCTGCTGTTCTCCTCCTGAAATTTTGGTGACCGGGCTGTTTTTCAATTTACCAATGCCTAAGGTGTTGAATATTTCGTCGGCTCTTTTCAGTACTTCTTTATAAGGCTTTCTCTTATTTATCAGATAGGGCATGAGAACATTTTCCATAGCCGTAAACTCGGGAAGAAGGTAATGAAATTGGAAAACAAAACCAATAGTCTCGTTTCTCAGCTCAGCGAGTTTTTTCTTATCCATAGTATCGGTTCTCTTACCGTCGATTACAACCATTCCCCTGGTGGGTTTATCCAGGGTACCCAGGATATTCAGCAGGGTGGACTTGCCGCTACCGGATTCGCCCACTATCGAGTTGCATGAGCCGGATTCGAAGTTCAAGTTCACATCGGCGAGCACCTGAATTTCTACAGCACCGGGGTATATCTTGTCGACATTGGTTAGTTCGATTATGCTGCTCATATCATCCTTCTCTAATTACCTCAACGGGATTAAGTTTTAATGACCTTCTTGCCGGGATGATTCCAGCCAGTGTTGACGCTGATAAAGCAATAAGCCATGACCTGAGGATGAAATCAAATTCAACATACAAGTCTACCAGTGCGGAGCCACCTGGCGTAATGGTAAAGGCGTTGAAGCCATACAGCAGACCGAGCCCTAATACTACACCCAGAGTTGAACCTATCAGACCAATCAGGAAACCCTCATAAATGAATATCAGGCTGGCGGGAAGGTCCTTTATACCCATAGCCTTTAGAATGCCGATTTCCCTGGACTTTTGCAGGACGCTGATAGCCAGTACGCTGGCGATGGCAATCACCACGGACAACATTACGACTGCCTGTATCACGGCGCTTGAAATTCTTTGTCCTTCCAGTCCGCTCAATAGCTCTTCATTTTGTTCCTTCCAGTTTTCAATGGTTAAATCATCGTTCTGCAGTTGTTGTTCTATGTCACGGGCTATTGAGTCGGCGGCAAACACGTTATTGACGGTCATTTCTATTGATGTGATTCTGTTGTCAAAACCGAATAAACGCTGTGCTGTCTCAAGGTTGGTTAGTATCCATGTCTTGTTAATGCTGGCTATATTCAGGTCATAAAAGCCGGATATGTCAAATGTGCCCTCGGCGCCGCCGGGTGTTGTCACCACCAGTTTATCGCCAATGTCAACCTCCAGCTCTTCCTTTAATTCTCTGCCAATGAGTACCTCTTTCTGTGACCTGAATAGTCTGCCTTGATACAGTGAATCGCTGATATTGTATATTTTATCGGCACTGTCAAACTCGAACCCTCTGATAATGAGGGGCAGGTTGCTATTTCCCTTTTTGGTGAATGCGTTAGCACTCGCTGACACAGCTGTTGTCTTTATAGAGTCAATCTGCCTTAATTTTTCCACTGTGCTTTCCCAGTTGCGCATGGAACTGATATCTGTGGATGAAGTAATTGTTATCTGTGGCGAGCTGCCAATGGTTCGGTCAACAATAGTCTTTTGAAGGCTATCTATAAGCAGTCCAACGAATATTTGAATGGATATGGCAACGGCTATGCCGATGACAATTAGTATTGTCTGGGCACCCCCCGATTTCAGGAACCGCACCGCTATCTTGAAAGCAATCATGCTCTACCCCTGCGAAAAGTTGTGACGGTTAACTGAATCGTGCAGACGATTTGCGTTAAGCGAAGTAGCTATAATGACGAATATTTCACCATGCAGCATAACTCCCAACCAGTCCAGATAGTCGTCTGGAAACAATTTTAAAGAATTCCCCATTAATTAGCTAGTTTTAGGGTGGTTGTCAACCTCACCCCCTTTAATCCCCCTCTCCTTTCCAAGGAGAGGGGGAGATAATAAAAAAGAGGGGGGTGGAAATTTTGCTCCCCTTTTTATTCAGGGACGCTACCCCTCTGCTTCTCCCCAACCCCAACCGAATTATACTGCTAAAGTGGGGTTGTTAAGATAGAAGGTTGACAGAGTAACAATAAATGTTAACAATAAAGGTTAGAATTATAACAAGGAGGAGTAAGAATGGAGCTAAAAGAGTTAAAGAAACACATGAAGGGGGTAGCGGTTATTCAAATGACGCCGTTTAACGCCGATGGTAGCGTTGATTTAGGCGGTATGCGGGCAAATACACGTTGGTTGTTAGACTTTACCAAGGGTAAAGATTTTGTCTATATCCCCTTGGGAAGTGGGGGAGAGTTCTACGCTTTATCCGAGGAGGAATGCCGAGCCGTCATCAAGACGGTTGTGGAGGAAGTCAATGGACAACATCCGGTATTTGCCGGGGGCGGGCGAGCCGGCACTCTAGAAGCCATCAGAATATGTAAGTATGCCCAATCAGTGGGTGCAGATGGAGCGCAGATTATCCTCCCGTATTATCACGTTCCGCAAGAAGAAGGTATGTATCTACACTTTAAGACATTGGCTGAAAGTCTAGGTAGTGATTTTGGCATAATGCCTTACAATAATTCAGGAGTATCCGGTTCATGGATCAAACCCCATTTGATGAAGAGGCTGTCAAAGATTCCCAACATCATAGCAGTAAAAGAGAATACCGGCAGTTTAGGGGATTACTTTGTTATGTGGAAAACACTCGATCCACAGGACATGGTCATATTTACGGGGATAGGTGAATTGATGTTTTCAGGCGAGGCGTTATATGGTTGCCGTGGTGTCGTTAGTTCCATGGCGTCCTTCGCTCCGGAGCTGGCGTGGGAGGTATATGAGGCTGCAGCCGCAGGTGATTTTCAAAAGCTAACTGAGGTGA